>CAMPIU010000091.1 GCA_946886545.1 uncultured Flavobacteriales bacterium
TTTTTTATGCATATGATATAATTGTGAAATATTCGGAATTCGGCATTCTTAATTCGGAATTAAAGTAATTAACTTAGAGCCCGCATGATATTTACACTCGTCTTGATCGTTTTGACCTGGTTTGTTTGGAAGTTCAGAACAGACGGTTTGTCGCGGACTAATTTACTGATTGGTTGGGGAATCAAAGTGCTTTTTGGCATCTTATTCATGATCATCCATACCAGGGTTTACGGAATAGGTGATATTACCGTTGATTGGGAGGAATACATGGATGATAGCATTACATTAAATAATGTAGCTTATCAGTCTTTGGGTGATTACTTCCGGTTTTTATTCGGAACAAATTCAGAATCAGCAGTTCAGCATTACCTGGCTAATACAAATCATTGGTCGGCAGGCGACCTGGACCTGATGAACGATTCCCGGAATGTATTGCGCATTAACAGCTTATTTGTATTCATTTCACGCGGAAATGTTTACGTACATATCTTATTTTTTTCTTTTTTTTCTTTTATAAGCCTGAGAGAATTGTTCCTGGCATTTAAAGACCGGATTTTTTATGATAAGCGCTGGTTTTGGTTTGCGCTCTTTCTGTTTCCAACTTTGAGTTTCTGGACTAGTTCCGTTTTGAAGGAGCCATTAATGATTCTTGGTCTGGCATTTATTTTAAATGGATTGTTTGGCCAATTATCCGGAAGATCCCGTTTGTGGAGATTTGTCATTGGCTTTTTGTTGATGCTTTGTTTTAAGCCTTATGTTTTGGCTTGTCTGCTATTTAGTATTCCTGTCTTTTTACTTGGAAAGTTTGTGTTTAAAAAGAGGCTGTGGCTTGCTTCATTGAGCTTATTGGCAGGATGTGTTATCGTTTTTATATCGTTTTCCGGGTTGAGAACAAATGTAACTCATCGTTTAACGCGCATGCAATTTGATTTTATGAATGTGGGAAGAGGCGGTATTCATGCCTATGCTGATTCTTGTTACTATTATTTCAGGACGGACCAATATGCCGATCTAAACTTTTTGAATCAGGATAGTCTTCAGGTTAGAAAGAAACTTGTAGCAAAAAAAGTAACTTTCGGAATGACATACCCTTTTGATGATGTAACATTATCGCCGACTGATGGTCCCTGGCGGATAGATTTTATCGGAGAAGCGTGTGGAAGTTATATTGAATTGACTCCGATCGGGAATGATCCGAAACAACTGATCAAAAATATCCCGGAAGCAATTGCACATGCAGCTTTCAGACCAACATTTTGGGATCCGGGCGGTAAACTGAAGTTTGTCAATTTTATGGAAACGATTTGTTTGTTTGCTTTTCTTGCGTTCGGGTTTTGGTACAATCGCAGGAAAAGAAACCTGGAGGAAAGGAATATCATTCTTTTTTTACTTGTGTTTGCAGTGTCGTTATTCATCTTAATCGGATGGACAACACCGGTTTTGGGGGCAATTGTCCGTTACCGCATGCCAGCTTATTTAGCACTGTTTTTAGTAGCTTTTATCGGTTCTAGACCATTCAAATTTAAATTATGAAGAAAACCATTTTTATTACCGGGGCAACGGCCGGTTTCGGAGAGGCAACAGCACGAATATTTGCAGAGAATGGCTGGAATCTGGTCTTAACAGGAAGAAGATTAGATCGCTTGGAGTCATTGAAGAATGAACTTCAAACGAAAGGGATTGATATTGTCCTTTTGAATTTTGATGTTCGAAATGAAACAGAGGTAAACCAGGCAGTTCAACAATTATCTGAAGATGTGAAAAGTAATCTTTCCATCCTGATCAATAACGCCGGTCTGGCTGTTGGTCGCGGATCAATAGATTCCGGAGAAACCGATGATTGGGACAGGATGATTGATACGAATATAAAAGGTTTGCTCTATGTTACACGGGCAATATCTCCGATTTTGAAGAAGAACGGAGGCGGGCATATTGTAAACATTGCAAGTATAGCCGGAAAAGAAGTATATGCCGGCGGAAATGTTTATTGTGCAACCAAGCATGCTGTTGATGCTTTGTCCAGAGCCATGCGGATCGATTTGGTACACGACAATATTAAAGTGACGAATATTGCGCCCGGAGCGGCAGAGACCGAATTTTCTTTGGTCCGGTTCAAAGGAGATGAGCAAACAGCGAAGAATGTATATGATGGTTTTGATCCCTTAATGGCGGAAGACATTGCTGATGCTGTATATTATGCCTGTTCCAGACCTAAGCATGTCTGCATTAATGACCTGGTTATTATGCCGAGTGCACAGGCGAGCGCCACAGTATTTCATAAATCCCATTCATAATGCGTTATTTCTCGTTTTTTTTAATCGTTCTGCTTAGTACTACTTCATGCATGAAGGGCAAATCAGCGGATTTGGTGATCCACAATGCGAAGATTCATACGATGGATGATAAGAATTCCATTGTTCAGGCAATAGCGATCCGTGATGGAAAAGTGGTGGAAGTTGGCCCTGACCGACAGATTATGAATAAGTACAGCGCTGATGAATATATTGATGCGGAAGGAAAAGATATTTTTCCGGGTCTTGCTGATGCGCACGGACACATGATGAGTTTGGCACGGCAAAAATTATCAGTTAACCTGGTTGGAACAGCATCCATGGAAGACCTGATTGTTCGGGTAGAAAAGTATTCTCAGCGAAAAGAGCGCTCAGTAATTATCGGAGGGGGTTGGGACCAAAGCTTATGGAATGTGAAAGAACTTCCTACCAACAAACAATTGAACGAGAAATTTCCTCATAAGCCGGTGGTTTTGTACAGGATTGACGGACATGCGGTTTTAGCAAATGATGCAGCACTTAAGAAATTCGGAATTACCGGATCTTCCCAAATTGATGGCGGTGCGATTTTGAAAAAAGAAGATGGGAGCCCGAGTGGAATTTTATTGGATAATGCAATATCATTGATCAGTAATCAGTTGCCGGATTTTCCGGATAGTGAATTGACACAGGTTCTACTGGAAATCCAACAGGAATTATTCGGGTATGGAATTACAGATGTACATGAAGCAGGTCTGACGCCCCACGATTTCAAACTGGTTCGTCGCTTGGTCAAAGAAAATAAACTGACAATAGGGATATATGGTATGCTTTATCCTGAAAAGGAAAATGCAGACTTTGCCAAGAAGCACGGCTTCCTGAAAGAGAAAAATCTATTGGTGCGTTCATTTAAGGTTATGGGAGATGGTGCTCTTGGATCAAGAGGAGCGCTTTTGAAACAAGCCTATTCAGATGATCCTCACAATCATGGTTTACTGACTACTTCGCTTGCAGATCTTCAGCGCTATTCTTCTTTGGCAGAATTGACCGGTTATCAGTTAAATGTTCACGCGATCGGGGATTCTACCAATCGCCTGGTACTGGAATTGATCAAGGCCTATTCGGCAAAGAATCCTGATCACCGATGGAGATTGGAGCATGCACAGGTGATCGATCCAAAAGATTTTGACTTATTGGCAAGTTCAGGAGTATTTCCCTCTGTGCAGCCTACCCATGCGGTAAGTGATCAGCGCTGGGCAGAATCACGTTTGGGGAAAGCCCGCCTGAAGGGTGCTTATGCTTATAATACCTTATTGCAGAAATCGGGAATGCTGGCAATCGGCACCGACTTCCCTGTTGAGAGTACCAATCCGTTTCTGACAATTCATGCAGCTGTCAACAGGAAAAATGCGGAGAATGATCCGATCGACGGGTTTTTAACGGGAGAAGCACTTACAGAAGAGGCTTGTTTGCGGGGAATGACAATCTGGGCAGCATTTGCCAGTTTTCAGGAAGGAACAAAAGGAAGTCTGGAAAAAGGAAAAGACGCTACATTGGTTATTTTGGAAAATCCCTTTTCTTCCAAAGGAAGTTATAACCCGAATTTCTCAAACGCTACTTTTATTAGGGGTAAAAAGGTGTTTTCTATGGAATAAAAAAGGGCTCGCCGGCAAACGAACCCTACAAACCAAAAAACCAAAAACGATCAAACACAAGTCATTATTTCTTTGTAACTTTCCAACTAGTTCATGAATTGCACTTGATCGAAGTTAGAAACTATATTCCCACAGTGTAAAAATAGGAACTTGTTTCTTAACGGCGTACTGTGAAAAAACAAACAGTGGTTTTGAATGAACATTTTTGCGCTATTGCTTAATTTTTAATACATATATTGTGAGTGCTATTACAACTGATATGAATGAAGTAAGACGATTGTTTGACGTGCCTGCTTATCAATTGAATAACTTTCCAAGTGCCTCCATGTTTGTTACCAAAACGGAGGGGGCCTGGATACCTATGACGACCGAAGAGTTTGTAGTACTTACAAATCAAATTTCCAAGGGACTCGTGGAGCTCGGTGTTTCAATTGGTGAACGTGTGGCATTAGTTTCTCCCAACCGTGTGGAATGGAATATCCTCGATATTGCAATTCAGCAGGTAGGAGCCGTTGTGGTTCCTGTTTATCCGAATATCTCGGAAAACGACTACGTGTATATTTTTAATGATGCCGGAATCCGCCATGCATTCGTTGCGGGTGAAGAACTGGCACATAAAATTCAGGGCGTGGCTTCTCAAATTCCTACACTGGAAAAGATCTTTACATTCGACCAGCTGGAAGGCTTTCCGAATTACAAAGAACTGGTTTCTTTGGGAGCAGCCGTTCCGCAGAATAAGATTACGGAATTGAAGGCAAATGTCAGGAATCAAGATCTTGCGACTATCATTTATACTTCAGGCACAACCGGAAACCCGAAAGGAGTCATGTTGTCTCACAATAACCTGCTTTCCAATGTAATTGCCTGTAAGATGAGTATTCCGGCTGATGAAAATTCCCGTGTATTGACGTTTTTACCGGTTTGTCACGTTTACGAACGAATGCTGCATTACTTATATATGTATTGCGGTTCATCGATTTATTTCGCAGAATCAATGGATACCATTGGGCCAAATCTGGTGGAGGTGAAACCGCATGTTTTTACTGCTGTTCCCCGTTTGCTGGAAAAGGTGTTCGACAAGATCATGCTCAAAGGTGAGGAACTGACAGGTTTAAAACGAAAAATATTCTTTTGGTCTGTTAGAGTAGCGGAACAATACCATACCGGGAAATTGGGTTTTTGGTACAAAATAAAACTTGCGATTGCCAGAAAACTGGTATTCTCCAAATGGCAGCAGGCTCTTGGAGGTGAAGTAAGGGCTGTTGCATCCGGTTCTGCGGCTTTGCAGCCCCGTTTGGCTCAGATCTTTCTTGCAGCAGGAATTCCGGTATTGGAAGGTTATGGTTTGACGGAAACTTCCCCGGTGATTTCAGTAAATTGTTTGAAGAAGGGAGTCCGCATCGGAACGGTCGGACCATTGATTGATGGTGTGAAAGTGAAAATTGCGGAAGACGGAGAGATTTTGGTGAAAGGACCTAATGTGATGATCGGGTATTACAATTTACCGGAAAAAACCGCTGAAGCGATTGATTCGCAAGGTTGGTTCCATACAGGAGATATCGGGACATTCGAAGAAGGAAGATTCTTGAAGATAACAGACCGCAAGAAAGAGATCTTTAAAACTTCGGGAGGAAAATACATTATCCCGCAAGCAATGGAGAATACCTTCAAAGAATCGCGCTTCATTGAGCAAATCATGGTTTTGGGTGAAGGACAAAAGTTTCCTTCTGCTTTCATCGTTCCGGCATTCCCTTTTGTGAAAGAATGGGCGAGTCGTAAGAATATTCAAATCGGAACAACAAATGAAGAGATTGCTAAAAACCCGGATGTGATTGCACGTCTTCAAAAAGAAGTAGACCGGATCAATGAAGGATATGGGAGTTGGGAGAAGATTAAGAAGTTTGCACTTTTATCCCAGGAGTTTGGAATTGCAACCGGTGAATTAACTCCGACGCTGAAATTGAAGCGTAAAGTAATTCTTGAAAAATATAAATCAATCGTGGATGGTTTCTACAAAGACGAGCATCACGAATAATTGAATAAACAAAAAACAGTAGGGGTGAAAAATTTTTCACCCCTACTGTTTTTTAGGACGCGTTGTTTTTTTCAAAACCCTTAACAACAACTTTTCTTCAGAACTAAGCCATGTGTCGGATGGCGGAATGTTCTTCATGTATTTTTCCAGTTGACTGCTTTCATAAAGCGATAAAATTTGCGGATGGACATAATATTTTTTGCAAACAGTTCTGGTGTTGCCTAATTGCTCACTAACCAGATCCAAGACTTCTACTATTTTTTTCTTGCGAGCCGTTTCATTAACCACGGAGCCTGAATTCAAAAAATGATGCAGTGCACAAGCACTAGCCGACCAAGTCCGTAAATCTTTGGTGGTAAACGAGTCCTCGGTGTATTTTCGAATATAGGAATTCACTTGTCCCGAATCCAGGATGTGACGATTTCCAGCCTGGTCATAGTATTGAAAGAGGGCTTTTCCCGGAATATCCCGACATTGTTTGACAATACGTGCCAATCGTTTGTTTCGTAACGAAATGCTATGATGGATTCCTTTTTTTCCGACAAAGGAAAAATGAATTTTTTCTCCCGATATTTCCACGTGTCTATCCTTTAATGTGGTCAACCCGTATGATTTGTTCTTTTTTTCATAGTGGTTATGACCAACTCGGAGATGAGTTTCATCCATTAGGGATAGGACGGTGGCAATGACTTTCTCTTCGCTTAAAGTCTTTTTTCTTAGATCGCTGGTGATTTGTTTGCGAAGCTTTTTCACTGCATTTCCAAAATCGATTAAACGAGAAAATTTCGATTCATTTCTGGTTTTCTGCCATAGCGCATGATATCGGTATTGTTTTCTTCCGCGAAGATCCAGTCCGGTGCATTGGATATGTCCGTTAGCATATTTGCAAATCCATACGTTCTCCCAGGCAGGAGGTATGACCAAATCTTTGATTCGCTGTAAATGCTTCTCCGAGTCTAATTTCTTATTGCCGTAATAATATTCAAAACTCTCTCCTTTTCGGACACGAGAAATTCCAGCATCTGAAACCGAAACGTAAACTAAATCAGCCATTTCAGGAAAGGCATCCAAATCGAAAATTTCTGTTATGGTCATACATAACTTAATTTATCAATTGGTTTTTGATCAGATGTTACACAATTATGTGATTTAGGAAATTTTATGTGTTTCAAGAAAAAAAAGTAGGGGTGAAAAATTTTTCACCCCTACTTTTTTATTTAGATTTTTAAATACTGTCTTTTGTCTGCTCCATCATTTGTGCCAGGAAATCACGTGCTCTGAATAACTGAGCTTTTACGGTTCCTAATGGGAGGTTTAATTCATCTGCTATTTCTTCGTAGCTCAATTCTTCAAAATACCTTTTTTCGATCAATTCACGATAGCGTGGTTTTAGCTTGCTGACTAAGTTACGCATGTGTTTAACCTTCTGACTGTGGATAATGTGCTCTTCCGGATCACGGGTGTCGGATCTTGCGTCAATTCCAACAGCTTCACCGTCTTCATTGGTGTATCCGGTGTCCATGGAGGTTAATTTGATTCTTTTTTTGCGGATAAAGTCAATGCAGTTGTTTGAGGCAATTTTAAAAAGCCAGGTAGAAAAAGCGAAACTTGGAGAATATTGTTCAAGCCGACTGAATGCTTTCCCGAATGCTTCAATAGTTAAATCGTCCGCATCATCCGAATTGCGAACCATCTTCATCATCATGAAATAGATAGATTCCCGGTACCGATCCATTAATTGCGCATAAGCCGCCTGGTCACCATTTTTGGCCTGGTCAACCAAAACCAAATCAATGCGTGCTTTATCCGATAAATGATCTACTTCCATTTCGAAGAGTTTTTTTGCAATGCTGAATAATAAAAGAATGGAAGTGCCAACGCATACGCCAAGTCCGTCAAAGGCAATAAGGCAATGAATCCCGGTGATTTTAACTTCTTAAAACAAAGTCCCAAAAGCCACCATTTTATCACTGTTACAAAACCAAATCCAGCCAAAGCGTGTACCCACCATCCACTTTGTAAGACCAAAAGAACAAAAGATATCATCATCAAAATCAGGCTGGTTGGATATATTCCTAACATTGTTTTCTTGAAAACCTTGTATCTTGGAGATGTAGTGTAGTGTCTTGACTTCTGAAGCACAAAAGATTCCCAGTTTTCCTTGGCTTCACTGTATTGAAATGTATCCGGGTCCAATTGGATCGTGTAGTTGCTTTTCTTTGCCGCTTCCTGGATGAACAAATCATCATCACCTGACATCAACGAATAATGGGATTTGAATCCCTTGGTTGATTTAAAAACTTCTTTGGTGTAGGCCATATTTCTTCCAACTCCCATATAAGGAACTTTGTTCAAAGCCATGGAGAAATAGTTTACGGCGATCATGGTTGTGTCGAAACGGATAATCTTGTTCAGGAGCCCTTTCTTTTTGGTGTAAGGCCCGTAGCCTAAAACGATCTGCTTTTTATCGCTGAATCGTTCAACCATTTTCCGGAGCCAAAGATTACTTGCCGGAGTACAATCTGCATCTGTCAGCACCAAATGTTCGTAACGCGCTTTTTTAATACCTAAAGTCAGTGGAAATTTCTTGCTTGGCAGCAAATGTTTACTTCGCTCAACTTCCATAACAACCAGGTTCGGATATTGGCGGCTCAAAGCATCAAGCAAGTATTTCGAATCGTCCATGGACTGGTTGTTGATTACCACCACTTCGAACGGAGCCGGATAATCCTGTTCCAGAATTTTGGGCAGGTTTTCATATAGATTGTCTGACTCGTTGCGCGCAGCAATAACGATTGATACCGGTGGTAAATTGCCGGAAGCCGGTTTGTTCTTCCAAAAAGCTAGTCTCCCAAAGAAAAGAACGGAGTATATTAGCTGTGTAACTAATAATCCGGCAAAAATCCAAAAGATATAAAATACGCCTGTTTCCTGTAATTCGGGGATAATTTTCATTAAAGTGTCTTCTTCGCCTACAAAGATGGGGCTCTTTCCGAAATCCCCTTATCTTTGCAGCGTTTATTTTTCAACACAATTATGCACTTTGAACTGAAGCATACCGATCCGC
>CAMPIU010000092.1 GCA_946886545.1 uncultured Flavobacteriales bacterium
GTACGGAGGTTCGTTGTTCATCGGAATAAATTTCAATATCATCATCCATACTGTTTGCCGGGAAAATACCAAATGCAGCTTTAGCGGTCAGCCATTTTTCATCTACAATTTGTTTCAGCATGGCTTTAGCATCTTCATAAAGTTGGGTAGCTTCTTTTCCAACTACCTCATCCGTTAAAATGCGTGGAAATTTACCATGCAATTCCCAGGTTTGGAAGAAAGGTGTCCAGTCGATATACGGAACCAATTGTGCAAGGTCTTGTTGTTCAATAACCTGAACTCCCAACTGATTGGGTTTTTTAATGGTCTCGGAATTAAACTCCAGGACCAGCTTGTTTTTTAAAGCGTCGGCATAGCTTAATACTTGTTTTGCTCCGCGGTGTTTTTCATGGTGTTCACGAACTCGCGCGTAGTCTGCCTGGATATCTTTTACGAATTGGTCTTTCTTGTGTCCCAACAATTGCTCGACAACTGTTACGGAACGGGAAGCATCCAACACGTGTACTGTTTGTCCTTTATGATAATTTTGTTCGATCTTAACGGCAGTGTGAACCTTGGAAGTAGTTGCTCCGCCAATTAACAGGGGAATAGAAAGATTCGCACGCTCCATTTCTTTGGCCATGTGAACCATTTCATCCAGGGATGGAGTAATTAATCCGCTCAATCCGATCACGTCTGCTTTTTCGTCAATTGCTGCCTGGATAATCTTTTCTGCGGGGACCATTACACCCAAATCCACAATCTCATAGTTGTTGCAGCTTAAGACAACGGAAACAATGTTTTTCCCGATATCATGAACATCTCCTTTTACAGTTGCCATGATTACTTTTCCGGCAGAACTTGATTTCCCGTCTTTTTGGGCATCAATGAAAGGAAGGAGGTAAGCTACCGCTTTTTTCATGACACGTGCAGATTTCACGACTTGCGGAAGGAACATTTTCCCGCTTCCGAATAAATCCCCGACTATATTCATTCCATCCATCAATGGACCTTCAATTACTTGAATAGGCCGTTCAAACTGGTGTCTGCATTCTTCCGTGTCTTCATCAATGTAGTCTACAATTCCCTTTACCAGGGCATGAGCCAAACGTTCGTTCACAGGTGCGTTCCGCCATTCCTGGGAAACTTCTTTTTTCTTGTCTTCTCCCTTGAAATTTTCTGCAAAATCCAGTAAGCGTTCGGTAGCGTCGTCTCTTCGGTTCAAAAGCACATCTTCCACACGCTCCAGTAGTTGCTTGTCAATGTCGTCGTAAACCTCCAGCATGGAAGGATTCACGATTCCCATGTCCATACCGTGTTTGATTGCATGGTATAAAAATGCCGAATGCATGGCTTCCCGCACGGGGTTATTCCCACGAAAGGAGAAGGATACGTTTGAAACTCCGCCCGATACATGCGCTCCGGGAAGGTTTTCACGGATCCATTTTGTTGCACGGAAGAAATCTAAAGCATTGTTGTTGTGTTCTTCCATTCCTGTTGCTACAGGGAAAATATTCGGGTCGAAAATAATGTCTTCGGGAGCGAATTTGACTTTATCTACCAAAATCCGGTAAGAGCGCTCACAGATTTCGATTCGTCTTTCATAGCTGTCCGCCTGACCTTTTTCATCAAAAGCCATCACTACCGTAGCGGCACCATAACGTTTGATCAGTTTTGCCTGGTGGATGAAGTTCTCTTCGCCTTCTTTCAAGGAAATGGAATTCACGATCCCTTTTCCCTGAATGCATTGCAATCCGGCTTCGATAATTTCCCATTTGGAACTGTCGACCATGATTGGAACACTTGAAATATCCGGTTCTGCAGCAATCAGATTTAGGAATTTCACCATGGCTTCTTTTCCATCGATCATCCCCTCATCCATATTGATATCGATCACCTGAGCACCTCCTTCCACTTGTTCGCGTGCAACGGATAAAGCTGCTTCGTAATCATTGTCCTTGATCATACGCAGGAAAGCGCGTGATCCGGTTACATTGGTTCGTTCACCGATATTGGTAAAGTTACTTTCAGGTGTGATGGTGATGGCTTCTAAGCCCGATAAACGTAAGTAGTTCATGCCTTTGCTGTTTCGCTGATTTTTCGTGGTGAATAGTTCGCGGCAATTTCAGCCATTTTGCGGATGTGATCCGGAGTTGTTCCACAACAACCGCCAATAATATTGATCAATCCTTCCTGCAGGAATTCTTCTATTTGAGAGCCCATCATTTCAGGAGTTTCATCATACTGACCGAATTCATTCGGTAAGCCTGCATTCGGGTGAGCGCTGATTGCAAAAGGAGCCTGGTTTGCCAAAACCTGCAAGTATGGTCTCATGGCATCTGCACCCAAAGCACAATTCAAACCGATGCTTAAAAGTGGCATGTGAGAAACGGAAACAAGAAATGCTTCGGTCGTTTGACCTGTTAAGGTTCGCCCGCTCTGATCGGTAATGGTTCCGGAGATCATAATCGGGATCTGAATTCCGCGTTCTTCGCTTAACTGATCAATAGCGAACATAGCTGCTTTTGAATTCAGGGTATCTGTGATGGTTTCAACTAAAAGGAAATCAGCTCCGCCGTCTATTAATCCGGTTGCCTGTTCTTTAAATGCGACTACCAGTTCATTGAAGGTAATTGCTCTGAATCCGGGATCATTCACATCCGGAGACATGGATGCCAATTTGGTTGTGGGTCCCATGGATCCGGCTACGAAACGTGGTTTATGCGGTTCTCTTGCCGTGAATTCGTCGCAAACTTCGCGAGCTATTTTTGCTCCGTGGTAATTGATGTCGTAAACAGCTTTTTCCAGATGATAATCTGCCTGGGCAACAGTTGTGGCTCCGAATGTATTGGTTTCAATAATGTCGGCACCGGCTTCTAAATATTGTGCGTGGATTTCTTTGATAATATCCGGACGCGTTAAAACAAGCAGGTCGTTATCTCCTTTTAATTTATACGGATGATCTTCAAACCAGCCTTTGCGGAAATCTTCTTCTTCCAATTGATAACGCTGGATCATTGTTCCCATTGCCCCGTCGAGGATGAGAATACGTTCGTTTAGTAATTGCTTGATGTCTTTCATAGCTCTATTTTTCTTTTCAAACTATGAAGTAGGGGAGATAGTTTTTAAAACTATCGGTCACTTATCTTTTCCATCTGCTGACGGATCGGATTTGGCACCTTCTCCTTCTCAATCGCAATTGAGCCGGCAGGTTGCCAAGGTTTCACAGGGCCTGTCCCTCCACCTTTCTTCATAAGTTATATCAAAGATCTGGTGCAAAGATAAGCAGTAGATTTGATTTGGACAAGCAGGCGCGCGATTAATCGCGTGCCCGCTTTTCAATTAAAAATTAAATTTCATATTCCGGTCGTCCAGAACAGCAAAGGAAATTTTTCCGGTCCATCTGGGGGTAATGTTGTTTCCGTCCGAGAAAACCCCGTAAAGACCAATTCGAAGGCGTCTTTTTGAAAACTTGAAGTTGCGTTCAATTCCACCCAAAACTTCGTAATGCTTCCAATTGTATTCGGCTACATACAATGCTCCGAATCCAAAGACCAACCCGATTCCGGTTTTTTTCATGAAAGGAATTTTGTTGATGATAGAACCATTGTCGTGATGGATAAAGTGGGCCTCAATGTAATAATCCCTGGATGGTAAGGACGAATCCTGGTCCTGGAATGAATACAGGGGATTGGAGAACCAAAAAGGATCGCTTCGGCGCTGGTATTTGAAATCGGCGTCTTTCAGATTTTTTGAGCTTAGGAATTTCCCGGATTTGACGTGGTAAGAAGAAGTTCCGAAGGTTCCCAGTTGAAAGTTTTGATAGATCCCCAATAATCCGTATTCATGGTCTACATCACTGCCGAACAGTTTGGGAATTCCGCGTTCGTAATAAGCATACACAGAAGGCCATTTGGAACCCAATACCACTTTTCGATGAGGTTCGCGCATGTATTTTTGCCCGGGAGTATAGGTGATGGTTACTTCACCCAAAAGTGCCTGGTATCCTTCAAAGGGTTTGAAATCGTCATTGGGAATTACGTCATCCAGAAATCCCATTTTTTTGTATCCGTTGATAGATCTTCGTTCACAGAAGTCAAAATCGAAATCGACATACAGACCGTTAATGTATTCCTGTGTTTGTCCGATACTGAGCGAAGTAGCCTCGATAAAATTACTTCGTTTGTAGATTTGAGTGATGGCATCGTAGGAGACAATGGCGTCAAAGTCGTGATCAAAGCCAATTCTTAGCTGGGATTGTTTAAAAGGATCATATAGGAAATTCCCATTGATATTTCCTTTAATGTCATGATTTAAGAATCCGTAAGATATTTCTGTATTGATATCCAGTGTTCGCTGGTCTTCCCATTTCTTAAAGTAGTTGAATCCGGGTGCAATACGTGGTCCGGCTGGATATAAAGGTCTGAGGATTGCCGCCAGTGAATTAATGGACCATTGTACTTTTTTAGGCCGGTTCCGGTGTTCGACTCCAAACCAGATCACTTTCAGGAAAGTAACTTTGTTAAAGACTTTATCAATCGAATCCAGGTATTCTTTCCGGTTCAACGCATCGTGAATACTGTCTCTTAAGATAATGAACCGCTGTTCTTCTTCTGTGAGTGAAACAACACGCTGTTCTTTCCAAAAGCTGGAATCACGTTCATAAGCTTCTTCGGTTGTAACGGCCAATTCATTACTGAAAAATCGGGGTGGGAAGTTTGGGGTAAAGTTATAATTCTTGAATTGAGCAGTGGTCTTGCAGCTTGAAGACTGATTTTTATATTTTACTCCGTAATCCAGGACCTGTTCTTTCAATACACACATGGAATCCCCGGGAAGGTCAAATTCCTGGTGAATGGAAAAGTAATCATACATAAACAGGTTTCCCTTTTCCATCGTGAGATCCAGTTTTTGAATCAGCCAGAGCGAATCAACAACGTAGATGTAGCCGGTGAGGGTAGAAGTAGAGCTCATTCTCGGAAGGATCTTGATCTTGTTGATCTTTCTTCCGTTTTCTTCGTACTGGGCCTCCAGGCGGTAGCGATAAGACAAAATTCCCGGACCGGAAATGGGGCTCATCACAGGTGTACTGTGCAAGTCTTCCAGGTACAGCAGGTTTTGGAAAAAATTGAAATTGGATTTGACTGTTGTGGTATAATAAAGTGTTTTATCATCGCCCCGCAGTTCGTATGCATTGCGAATCTCTTTTACTTTATTGGGAGGTGAGTAATTCCGCGTTACCTGGATTTCCGCAATATTCATGTTCCCTGCAAGCTTAGCCATTTTCCGCTTTTCTTCTTCAAAAGGATCGCTCTCCTGCCGGTCGTTTTTTTCATCCGATTCTTTTTCTTTCCGGGTAATCGATTCCGTGGCTTTGATGTAAACATCTGTGGAGTGAGGATAGGCCCAGGGGTTTATTTGATCCCGTTTTTTGACCACTTTCAACATGATCTCTCTTCCCGGATTTCCCCGTTTGACTGATATCTCTGCTTCTTCCAGCTCGTTGATCTTGATGGGGAAAAGCTGAATGTCTTTTACAGCACCTTTATTGGCAATGACAACGTAGGTTTCGCGTTCTTCGTATCCGGGAACGTTAACGATAATGAAGTATTCTCCGTCAAAAAGCTGAAGGGAGTATTTTCCGTTTTCATCCGTTTGAGTGCGCAGGTCCGTATTGTTCTTGATGTATACGTTTGCGAAGGGAATAGGAAGCTTTTTTTCATCCAGAACCCTCCCGCTCAAATTCCATTGTGAAAATGTGAGTGTAGGTGAACAGATAAAAAATAAGAAGTAAAAAACCTTCAAAAGCTTCATTTAACCCGGAGTATATTGGTGAAACGAAAATAAGGAAATCTAAGTGCTAATCGGCTGGAAATTAGTTGAAAGTACAAACTTTGAGTTTGAACGGTTATTTCTGTTTTTGATTACTCAAAAAAGCCTGGTGTTTTTCCATTCTCTTTCTCATAAAACGTCTCATGAAGTAAGTTCCCAGGGCCATCAGGGCAAAAATATAGTAAATAGCCCAACTGCTGAAACTTTCTTTCAAACACATCACCGTTACCAATACAATGATGATAATTCCCATTGAAAGCCAAAAGAGCTCCATAATACGATTATATATTTTCATGCCTGTTATATATTTAATTTTATGATCTGCTTCCGGGTAATTTGTGATCTGTAGATCACTTATATCGAAAGCAGTGCTTTCTCTTATTTTTTAATTGAAATACGACCCTGAGGTTCCAAAAACTCATAGTAGGAAAAATCTTGTTTGGCGCGGATGCCTTTTCCGTAAATCAGTTCTGTTGGACTTTTGATCATGACCATTTTGTCCGTAAAGATAAGACTATCTTTTTGATCCCAGTAAAGTGCTTCTGTGTACAAAGTCTGTTTTCTTGCCGGATTATAAAGCTGAACGGAATCCAGTACGCGCATGGTTCCCTTCGTTTCATTGATCTCACCATACAAACCGGTTAAGACAGATTCCGGGTTTCCGTTGTCATCAAAGAATTCGACCTGAATACCTTCTTTGAATTTGGTGACTTGTTCTGGTTTTGAATAAGCCTCTGCTAATGGAGCATATAATTTGAACTGCGGAAAACCTCCTTCAGTTTGAAGAACATACAGTTCTTCTGTCTTCTGTTCCGGATCAGTGGATTTAAATGTAATTTGCTTGATTTCATCAATATCATTCACACAGGAACCAAACACCATAACGCATGCAAAGCAAAGATGAAATAATGTTTGTCGGTGCTTCATTTAATCCAGTTTATACTTTTTGAACCACTTTTCGTAAGAGGATGGAGCAATGATAACTCCAAAGTTGATGGAATAGAATCGTTCTTTCAAATCAGCAGCATTTCCTGTTCCACTGGAGCCGTATTGGAAACTGATATTGAGTGATGAATTTGTCTTCTGACCGAGGAAAGGGAAACCAAGCCCGGCTGTGATCATAGAAGTTTTCAATTGTCTTCCGTTTATGGAATTTGGCAATAAGCCGTACTGACCTCCGATTCTGTATTTGATTTTAGAGAAATATTTAATGCCCTTGGATTTTTTTGTTATATCAACGGTCGGAATATACTGGATACCGATTTTAGAATTGAAAGTGTTGGAGAATGTTGCTGTTGCATGTGAGTCAAATTGCTCAGAGTATGAATCCCACTGCATTAAGTTAACTTCTGCAAAAACACCCAATTGATATCTCGTGCGGTCGGCGTTTTTTGTGGTATTGGGTGTGAAGGCATAACCCGCCCCAAATGTTTGTTTACTCGGAAAAATAATTTTACCCTGATTGTCTTCTATATAACTGATCGTATCCAGGTAAGAAAGCTGATTGTTTACATCTGAAGCGTAATATAACGAGTAATCACGGAAGGAATTCATGGAAATCTGTGGCGTGTATACCGCTGATAAAAATAACTGTTTGTGTTTGTCGATGTCTAAAAAGCGCTGGTAACTTGCTCCGAATGAATAATGAAATGCTTTCATACGATAAGTCGTCAGGTCAACACCTCCGGCCGGACTATTTGCATCAAATATGCTGCTTCGTTGGTTTGTAACTGAACCGAATAAATAACCCAGGTTAAGGCCGACACTCAGATAAGTCTTATCTGTTTTAATAACAGAGTAAGCCAGGCCTACAAAAAGTAAGTTAGTTGATCCGTAACCCTGATAGTTAAAAGTGGTGGAATCGTCGTAAGTATAAGAACGCTGACTTAAATTGTATCCTTTTCGTGTGAATGGTTTTAATCCGAACCCGATTCCGAAACGTTTCCCGACAGGAATTGCCATGGTAATATTTGAAATTCCGGTTGTTTTTCCCTTAAAACTTCCAAGGTTATTGGAATAAGTTGAGAACCTGGATGCAATTCCAACCGAAAATAAGGGTTGTCCGAAAGACATCAGGGAATAACTGGAAGGGTTATAAGTATTGATCAATGTTGAATCGAAAACAATGCTGGAAATATTTCCTATTCCTCCGTATGGAGCTTCAGGCAGTGCTCCTTCTTCGCCAATACCTGCAGTACTATACGGTGATGATGAGGTGGTTTGTGCCCACATAGTGAAACACGAAATAGTACTAAATACTAGAAGAAAAAGTTGTTTGAGCATGTAAGAGTGCTATTAATAATCCTTTTAAGGTTAAATTCTCGTCGGCAAATATGCCATATTTATTACCTAATTCAAAATATTGACTGTCACCACCGGTGAGAAAAATTGTTAATTCCGGGTAAAGTCTTCGATATTCTTCGATAAAACCGACCATTTCCAAATGCATCCCGTTCATGACACCGCTTCGCATGGCGTCCAAAGTGTTTTTTCCAATGAACGGACCCTGGATGCGGTCTTCTATCAGGGGCAATTTTCCTGTAAATTGGTTCATCGAACGATAACGAAGTTCAATTCCCGGTGAAATACTTCCGCCTTCGTAAATCTTCGGGTAACGGACAAAATCATATTTAATGCAGGTTCCAATATCGATAACTAACGCATTTTTATCGGAAATATTTGCTGCTGCAATTGCATTTGCCAAACGATCTATTCCGAGTGTCTGCGGAGATTCGTAGTTGTTCGTTAATGGAATGGGAAGTGACTGACTGAATAAAATGGAATTGGGTAATAGTCCTTTGATCCATTTGGTGTTCTTATCCGAGCGAACCGAACTGATAATTCCGTAACTATTTTTGTGTTTGAGCAAATAAGATTTGAGCTTGTCTAATTGGTCATTTGAAAAAGCATGAACTTCTTGTAAATTAGAATCTTGGAATAAACCAACCTTGATCCGGGTATTTCCGGCATCCACTACAATTGATTTATTTCCCTGTTCCATCAGGGACAAAGATAGGATTGATTTAGAAAAATTTTCACTTTTTTTTAGGAGGAATGAATTCTATTACTATCTTTGCCCCCACAATTGAGGATGGTGATGTAGCTCAGTTGGTAGAGCAAAGGACTGAAAATCCTTGTGTCGGGGGTTC
>CAMPIU010000093.1 GCA_946886545.1 uncultured Flavobacteriales bacterium
GTGTGGGAGATGTTGTGGAAATAAACGACGGGAAATCGTCCGAATCCATGGTAGCAAAAATTATCCGGATCAACGTTCGAACGACACAAATTGAAACCCGTGACGGAAACGTGCTCATTGTTCCAAACACGAAACTCACACAGGAATACATAGAAAACTGGAGTCACGGAAGCACACTTTCCCGATTCAGACTTCCTGTAACCGTTGCTTATGGAAGCGATACTCAATTGGTAAGTGAGATCCTGAAGCAAGCTGTTTTGAGTCACCCGAAAGTCCACAAAACAAAGGGTGTGGATGTTCGTTTAAATGATTTCGGAGAGAATGGACTTCAGATGGAAGTCATGTTTTGGGCAGACCAAAGCTGGGATGTCAACGTGTACAAATCAGAAATCCGTTTTGAGATCGACCGCTTGTTCAGACACTACAAAATTAAAATTCCTTATCCACAACGGGATATGCGAATTATTGAGACGTCAGGATCTTAAGATGTTAGGACTTTAAGATATTTAGATTAATTATTGGCTTTTCCCAAATTATTTCCGCACTGACATTTACCTGCGGTGCATACTTCGTAAGTGTCATAATTTGGTCTTCAAAAGAGTGTTTTCTTAAAATAAATCCTCTTTGTTAAACTGTGTACTAACACTTGTTGTTCTTCACCTAAAGCAATTTGTCATTGCTTTGCTCAGTCTTCACAAACTGCGTTTGCTCTTATCAAAAGCTATTCGCTTTTTCTTATGACAAATCCTCTTTGTTGAACTGCACTAACGCTTGTTCAGTTATCAAAAGCTATTCGCTTTTTCTTATATTTGCCCCCATGAAAGCAGAAATTAAAGCAGTTATTGATGCGATGAGTAAGCGTTTTACTTCGCACCCCTGGCATGGAATTGAGATCGGTGAAAAACAGCCGGCAATTGTGAATGCCTTTATTGAGATCATTCCGGCAGATTCTATCAAATATGAGATTCACAAACCATCCGGTTATATTATGGTGGACAGACCACAAAAACTATCGAATCACATGCCTTGTTTGTACGGATTCGTTCCGCAAACTTATTGCGACAAAGAAGTAGCTGCTTTCTCTAATGAAAAAACAGGAAGAACAGACATCGTCGGTGATGGTGATCCATTAGACATCTGTGTTCTTTCCGAGCGTTCCTTCAACCATGGAAACATTATTTGCGATGCAAAAGTGATTGGTGGTTTCCGTATGCTCGATGGCGGTGAAGCTGATGATAAAATCATTGCTGTATTAAAAGGCGACCAGGCTTACGGAGCAATTGAAGATATTTCCGAAATGCCTAAGATGGTGATTGACCGTGTACGCCATTTCTTCCTGACTTACAAAGATTTGGACGGAGGTGCTAAAAACGTTGAGATCACTCATGTTTACGGCAAAGAAGAAGCGTTTGAAGTGATCAGAAGATCGCACAACGATTATACAAACAAGTTTGGAAATGCTGATGAGAATTTAGCTTCCGCTTTAGAGAAATTGTTGGGGTAATCCCAACTTTTTTTTGTCAAACAATTTAAAATTTAAGCACTATGAAACAATTATTCAGTACCGTAATTTTAGCTATGGGCTTTAGTACCTTAGCTAATGCACAATTAGCACCCCAAGCCAGCCCGATGTGTAAATTGGAGCAAACAGTAGGCCTTACCGATCTTTCGGTTCACTATTCGAGACCGAGCAAAAAAGGACGTATGATTTTTGGAGAGGTTGTTCCATTCGGAGAAGTTTGGAGAACAGGTGCAAATGAGAATACGAAGTTTACCAATTCAGATGTTCTTATCTTCGGGAAAGATACTCTGAAACCAGGGACATATGCACTTTACACAAAACCTTCGAAAGAATCCTGGGATTTGATTTTCTATACAGATGTAACAAACTGGGGAACTCCTCAAAGTTGGGACGATAAAAAAGTGGCTTTGAAAGTTTCCGCAAAACCAACAGTATTGAAAGATGTTGTTGAAACCTTTACTATTTCAGTTGACGGATTAGAGTCTGTAAACGGTGGTACATTAACGATGAAATGGGACCAAACAGCTGTTGCTTTCCCTTTCGCTGTTCCTACGGATGCAAAAGTGATGGCTAACATTAACAAAACAATGGCGGGCCCTTCTGAAAATGATTATTTTGACGCGGCAAACTATTACCTGGAAAATAAGAAAGATTTGAAAAAAGCACTGGAATGGGCTACAAAAGCATCTGACATGAACCCGGACGCTTTCTGGATGTTGCGCACAAAATCATTGATCCAGGCAGAATTGGGTGATAAAAAAGGAGCTATTGAATCTGCTAAAAAAGGATTGGCTATCGCCGAAAGAACGAAATACGATAACTATACCAAAATGTTCAAAGATTCATTGAAAGAATGGTCTAAATAAAAAAAGATGTCCCTTCATGAACTCATGGAGGGACTTTACTAATCAAACCGAAGTATCTTGGTAAAGTTATCTGTTACATCCATTCTCATTTTTATTTCCGTTGTAGTTTTTACAATTACAGCATATTACAGTGTCGGTTTTTTTCATGCAGACGAACATTTTCAGATCCTTGAATTTGCAGGATTGAAATCCGGCTGGAATACTCCAAACGATCTTGTTTGGGAATACCACAATCAAATCAGATCAACAATTCAACCAACCATCGCTTATGTCTTTATTTCGATCTTTAAATCAGTTGGTATTACAGATCCCTATACTGTTTCTTTCCTGCTGAGAGAAATTACAGGATTAACCTTGATTCTGGCACTCGTTTTCTTTTATAAGAATACCAAACACCTCATCCAGTCAAGAAAATATCCGCAATCCAACACACTCCTTCAATACCTGTTCCTAGGCTTTTTGTTGCTTATTTGGTATGTTCCTTATTTGGGAGTCCGGTTTTCATCCGAAACCTGGTCGGCAATCTTTTTGATCTTTGCTATGGGGAGCTATTGCTCTCCCAATAAAACATGGAAAACCATACTTCTTACAGGGATATTTTTCGGATTCAGTTTCTTATTCCGGTTTCAAATCGCTTTTGCATTGATTGGTTTTGGAATTCACCACCTGATTTTCGGAACTGAAAAACTAAAAACAACCGCTCTTTTATTTGCCGGTTTTTCATTGGTTCTATTAATCGGTGTACTAATAGATTATTGGTTTTATTCCAATTGGGTTTTTACTCCTTGGGAATATTTCTGGACCTTTTTTAAAAATGATGTACTCAATGATACTGCTTCCAGCTTTGGAACCTCTTCATGGGATTATTACTTTAACAGGATGTTCCATCTGCCAACAAAGCTTATCGGATCTCTTATCTTTCTTAGTCTTACCGCAGTTTTAATTTTCAAAGGCAAATCCGTTTTCATCTGGATGATCCTGAGTTTTATTCTGGTTCATATCCTCATTGAACATAAAGAAGAGCGTTTTTTATTTCCTATCCTATTTTTCTTTCCTTTATTTTTTGTTCAATTCTTCCAATTACTTCTTGATGCAATTCCGAAGAAAATAGCACTAACACTGATTGGTTTATGCAGTTTGGGAATTTTAACGACGAGTCTTGTAGGATTACCGATTCTTGCAACAACTTCTACCGGACTTGGACGAAATGGAATTACCCGTTTTATTCATGAGAATTATCAGGGAAAACCGGTAAATCTGATCGCAATGCCCTATTCCAATCCATACAGTCCCTGGTTTTTAAACGAGCGATTTTACCTGGACAATAATGTAAGTTTTAATCCTATTAATAAATTTGAAGAACTCGATTCTACCAGGATAAAGAAAGATACTGTTAACTTATTTGTTACCACGGTTTTCTTTCTGGAGAAATATCCAAAAAAAGAACGGATTGAAAAATTCGGATTCCGTCTTGTCAAAAAAAGTGTATCGGATTATCAATTGAAAATGGATCGCTATGTTCGTGAAATTGATGATCAATATGTGACTTATCTATACGAGCAAAAAAGATAAGTGAAATCAATCACTTTGATGTAACATTATTCCTTCATTCACTCTTATTATTTCCACGGCAAGACAGGATGGCATTCTTCTTGCAAAGAGGAATTTATTGTATTTTAGACTGAACAATCAAACATGAAAATTGCATCGATCATTTGTCTTTTATTACTCTGTGGATTCGTTCATGGCCAGCAAATTATTGCCGATGATGTATTCGATTTCGGGAAAATTGATGCAAGTTCAGCCAGATTTATCGACCTGAAGATCGGAAATCCGAAGGAAAAGAAGGTTTATATTTTACGGGTTGAACACAGCCCTGAGGTTACCTACCGGCTTACTTCCGATCTGATTATCCCTGATTCGGCAGTTCAGCTAAGAATACAAGTCAACCCAAAGAAACAGGGTAATTTCAATTTTGTTGTCAAATTACATCTGAGTGATCAAACCGAAGCACCGGTTGTTTATCAATTGAAATGTGAGTTAACGGAAGATCTTCCAGAAGATCAATACCTTACCAAATGCCCGGATTTCAATGCTGTTCCCGTGAAATCAGCAAAACCAAGTGAATTAACGATTATCACCATTGACAAAGAAACCAAAGAACGCCTGTCAAAATCAACAGTCAGTATTGTTCATAACGGGCAACCGAGCGGCACCTGGATCACCGGAAAACTGGGGAAATTTGAAGAGAAGTTGCCTCCAGGGTTCTTTTATTTTATCGTAAGTAAAGAAGGGTATCTTACCAAAGAAGCCGGAGTGTACGTTGGTCCTGAAATTTCAGAGATCACAATTCCCTTGGTAAAGAACCCGGCTTATGATCCTCCAGTTCCGACAAAAGAACCTGTTCCTGAGCCGGAAGAGATTGCGCAGCAGCTAACTCCTCAGGAAGCACAGGAAAAGCTGAATGAACAAATGAATAATGAACGTATTGATACCGTAACTCAAAGAGTAATGCCCGATCTGGTTTCAATTCCGGCAGATAATTTTGACGGATCATACTTCAAAGATGTCAATGTAGTTTTTGTACTCGATATTTCAAGTTCTATGAAAATGGGAGAAAAAATGGATTTGATGAAGTATTCCCTGAACCAATTAGTGGGCACGCTCAGACCACAGGATAAAATGGGCTTAGTGACTTATGCGAATACAGCAGAAGTTTTTCAAAGTCCGGCATCCGGTGATCACAAAGAGGAGTTACAACAATCTATCTCGAAACTAAAACCACTTGGTATGACAGCCGGCGGAAAAGGAATCAAATTGGGTTATAAGGAAGTAATGAAAAATTACGACCCGAACAAAGCGAATATGGTCATTGTGATAACAGACGGTGCTTTCAATAAGGACTCTGAAGACTACCAAAAAACAGTTCAAAAATACGCGAAGGATGGTGTGATCTTTTCGGTTGTGGGAATCCAAACCAGGGAAAGAGATGCACATTTAATGGAAGAAGCGGCACATTTTGGCAAAGGACGATTTGTTCCGATCCAAAAGCTGGCAGATGCCCATTCCAATCTTACACAAGAGATCCGGATCGCTTCATTTAAAGGGATCAAGAAATAATTGAAAATTGAGAATACAAAAAATTGAGAAGGATGAATTTAGACAATCTGCTGCTACAGATCCATTCGAAAGCAGTGCTCTCTCTTCTTTTCATCCTGATAGCTATCGGGATTACATTTTCAATTGGACCAATCTGTTAAAAGCATTTTCCAATTCAAATCTATTCCTAGCTTTGCACCAGTTTTAAATCAACACGAATGAAGTTCTCCTTCTTAAGGAAAAAATGGTTCAAAATACCTTACACCATCCTCCTATACGGCTTTGCCGCTTATGGTTTTATTCTCACCGCAACTTATTTTGCTGTCAAATTCAGCTGGACAAACGAAGGAGGTTCAGTAGATGAGAACAACCGCTATTTCTCTGAAATGCATGACAAATACGATCAGTCTTTCAAAGTTGATTCCGTTTCCATGATCAAACATCGTTTTGAAGTGCTGAACCGAATTATGCTTGTAAACGATTTCTATCCGAAAAACGCCAATTATATTCTTTCCGTTTACACAGCAAATAAAGACGAAAAACTAGCTCTTAGAATGCTGGATGCCGTGGATTTACAACTGAAAAAGAATAAAGCTTACCGCAAAGCATTGACCAAGTGGAAATACAAACATAAAAATGCCTCGCAGAAAACCACCGGATTGAGTGTTTTTGAATGGATGAACATAGCTGAATGGCAAGATTTCAAGCAAGCTGTAACCAAGGATAAAAAATACATCGATTCGGTATATCATGTTACAGGCGTTGAACCACGTTTAATTGTCGCATGTCTGGTTGGAGAGCAAATCCGCTTGTTTAATTCCGGCAGGGAGTCTTACAAACGCTATATCGGACCGCTCAAAGTACTTGCGCTGGAAAACCATCTTTCCTACGGTGTAACCGGAATTAAGAACGGGACAGCTATGACCATCGAACGTTTTTTGGCAGAAAAAAACAGCCAGTTTTATCCGGGAGAAAAATACGAAGCACTGTTGGATTTCGATTCAACAATCAATTATGCCACACAAGCAAATGACACTCTGGATTTGCGTTTGCAGCGTTTGGTTCAATGGGAGAATCATTATTACTCTTATTTGTACACTGCCTTGTTTTTAAGAGAAATTAAAACCCAATGGGAAAAAGCCGGTTACCCGATTGATGACCGGCCTGAAATTTTAGCTTCGTTGTTTAATCTCGGCTTTCAGCGGTCAGTTCCGAAACCAAATCCAGCTGTTGGCGGTTCGGTTTATAAAATCAAAGACACCGATTACACTTTTGGATCCGTAGCTTATGAATTCTATTACAGTGGGGAGTTGGCTGATGTTTTTCCTTACAAGAAGAAAAGTTTTGATGAGCCGAGGACCGTTATTAAGCGGAAGATCCCAGAAAAGGAATAGTGATAAACACTCCCTTTCCTGAACCGCAAAGAATGAAAGAACGCAAAGTTAGAGAGTGTGAGAATCGAGAGAATAACATATCTTAGAAGAAACCAAATACTTATGAAAACAATTCTTCTTTTATTATTTATTGTTCCGTTCTTTGTGCAATCTCAGAAAGCAGAAAAAAAAGAAGTACGCAAAGTCATTGATCAGTTATTCGATGGTATGAGAAAAGGTGATAGTTCCCAGGTACGTAAAACATTTTTACCGAATGCAACCTTAAACAGCAGTTTCATAAATAAGAAAGGTGAATCAAAACTGCACCAGGATTCCATTACTTTATTCCTGAATGCGATTGGAACACCTCACACCGAAATTTGGGACGAACGACTTCTTTCCTGTGAAATTAAAATCGATGAAAATTTAGCGACCGTTTGGACCAAATACGCGTTTTATATCGACAATGTTTATTCACACGAAGGAGTAAATGCCTTTCAGTTGGTGAAAGTCGCAGGAGAATGGAAAATTCTGATCATAACGGATACACGCAGGAAGAAATAATTACGAATTACTTATAAAAACAATTTTGACTTGTGAACTAGCTATTCTTCTTCGCTTTTGCGAGTAAGTCTTTCTCATCGAGGTCTTTGATAATTGCTTTTATTGCCGATTCGGTTATTGCTTTAGACAGTGATCTTTTGGTAAGTGAAAAAACGATATTGATTCCCATACGAATGAATACGGACATAAACTTTTTCCAGGGACTTTTAAAGTAATGTCCATTCACCCACGCATCGTAATTTTCGTTCTGTTTTGTTTCCGAGCGGGGCTTTTTACTATCCAATAAACGTGCTTTACTCACTTCCAGGATCCGTTTGAACCTAGCTTGGATAATCCCTTCCATTTCAAACAACTCTGTCGGATCATATTGCGGACGTTTGGGAACCGAATAGGAAGCAAGTTCCAGTCCTGATAAAGTATAGGCCTTATTTTTGAGCTCATTCCGATCAGATTCCTCCAGTTTCCTGTCGAGATGAAGCGCCTCAAGTAATTTCAAATCAGGAATAATGGGAAGGTATAATTTCTCTTCATCTTTATGGATGAAACCGAATACTTGTTTCATTTCCTCCGTCCAATGTGCATGTATCGGACTTTTCGCATCTTCAGGCAGGCTAAAAAAATACCGGAAGAAATTCCGTGCATTGTCCCTTCCCAAAAAGAAATCGTGTTCCCTGAATTTCACATCCAAAAATCCGCCGAACGCTTCGAAAGATCCGCTTGCTATCGGATACTTCTCCACACCTATTTTTTGCTTTTTAGCATTGTAAATATTTCTTTTGGGATAGATTTGTCCTTTCACATAATCTTTTGATAGTTTTTCGATCATCTCTTTGCGTTTGATCTTTGACTGCTGCCTTAAAGTTGACAGAATGGCCGGGATCACACTGATCAAATCTTCTTCTTCCGCATACACTTTGGTTTTATCGATCATATCCGGGAACGGATCGATCATGATCACTCCGAAATTCAGTTTCCCGGTCCCGTTTTTGGCTGCACGATTATGGACAATACTCGCAACTTCACTGTAAGGCTCATTGTTTACAGCTCCTCCATCCACCGTAATTGTTTCATAATCTTCCGGCAAGTTATCGAACAATAAAATATTTGTTTCATCCGGATTTACTTTCCCGAAATCGGAGAAAATAGATCGTTTGAGCATACTTTTGATGTAGCTATGTGAAAATTGTTCCCTGGAGAACTTCCGGAATTTCAGTCCAAGCGGAAAAGCACCCGTAGCAATCGTTGAATTAATCATTCTCTCCTTTTCCGATGGTTCATACGGATTAAACCAAAAATAATGAGCCGGATCAACAGGATTTCCATAATTCAACTTGAAATGCGAAAGCAAAGCATGTTCGTATGAAGTATGAGTTGGCTTGTAATCGTCCCCCTTTCTTCGAATGGTTGAGAAATCCACTTCCAAAGGAATCCCTCGAAGCAGCGTATGGGACAAAATCAGTTCCAGGTCTTGTGAAATATAAGATGGTAAAGCTTTTACGTTTTCTTTTAGGTTGGATGACCTATAAT
>CAMPIU010000094.1 GCA_946886545.1 uncultured Flavobacteriales bacterium
ATACTTGCCACAGTTTTTAGTGTAGCTACTAATAAAATGAAACAATTAAAATTAATCTTACTTTGCTCTTTTGCGTTACTGCTCAGCTTCTCAAGTTCAGCGGTTCTTTCTATTGAAGGAAGTTATCAGGGTAAAAATTTATACGTTCAGAATCCGGAAGACGGAGACGGTTTTGGCTTTTGTGCTACAAAAGTTACTGTAAACGGCGATATCTTACCCGGTGGAACAGCTATCTCAGCTTTTGAAATCGACTTTTCTCTCTTTAATATAGAAATTGGTGAACCCGTATTCATTGTTATCGAACACAATGACGGATGTAAACCAAAAATTTTAAACCCGGAAGTTTTACTTCCAAGAAGTACTTTTAATACCGTTGATATTCAAATCCAAAACAGCGGAATGCTTACCTGGAAAACTACAAATGAGCAGGGAAAACTTCCATTTATAATTGAACAATACCGCTGGAACAAATGGGTGAAAATCGGTGAAGTTCAGGGAAAAGGTACTCCGGGCACTAATTCTTATGAATTCCTGGTAGCACCACATTCAGGTGAGAATACGGTTCGTGTGGTCCAAATCGACCATTCAGGAGCTAAGAGAAACTCTAAAGATGTGAAATTCACATCATCCGTTCCGATTGTCATCAAGAATCCTGTCAAGGTTAAAGATCAAATTAATTTTACCGCATCCGGAAAACCTATTGAAACGAAGTACGAAATCTATGACGCATATGGAAACATCGTCAAAAAAGGTATCGGTTCATCAGTTCCTTGCTCTAATCTATTGAAGGGAGCTTACTATATCAACTTCGACAACAAAACTGAAAAATTCTTTAAAGGTTAACACCTTGAAAAAATAGTTAAAGCCCATTTGTTTCTTACAGATGGGTTTTTTGTTTTAGATAGTTTCCCAAAATTAAAGAGAGAAACACTGAACTTCCCCACGGAAGTTCACAGAGGAACACAGATAACTGTTTTAATCAAAGGCATCTAGGTATCTGCGCGCTTCCATGCTTGTCTGCTGGAAAAAGACAAGTCTCGATTAATTGTGTATCAAACAATTCGTAATTCGTAATTGGGAATTCGTAATTTTGATCCATGAATAAAATCGAACACATTGGGATTGCTGTCAGAAACCTGGATGAGGCAATTCTTACCTATACGGAACTTCTTGGCACTAAATGCTATAAAACGGAAGCGGTAGAAAGTGAAGGAGTGAAAACAGCATTCTTTCAGGTAGGTGAATCAAAAATTGAGCTGCTGGAGGCAAGCAATGAGAACAGTCCGATTGCGAAGTTCATTGAAAAAAAAGGAGAAGGAATCCACCACATTGCTTTTGATGTTACAAACATCGAAGAGTCAATGAAAGAACTTTCCTCGAAAGGATTTCAGTTGTTGAACGAGCAACCGAAAAACGGTGCCGACAATAAACTGGTTGCATTTATTCACCCGAAATCTTCAAACGGAGTACTGGTGGAATTATGCCAGGAAAAAAGGTAACTCAAATACTTCCTGGTTTTTTGCTAATAAAAACGCATCTATCCCGGAAGATCTGGCCCCTTCAATATGTTGCGGGCTGTCATCGATAAAGACCGTTTTTGCAGGATCTAAGTTATTCTCCCTACATACAAATTCAAATATCTCCGAATCAGGTTTTCGCATCCCGATTGCGGACGAGAAATAGGTTTTCTCAAAATACTGTTCCAAATTGCGATGCCCAACTGATTTGTCTAAGGACCTTCTTACAGCATCAATATGTAAATCATTCGTATTACTCAACAGAAAAATGCGGTATTTTTTGGAAAGCTCTTCCAGAAATCGCAAACGCTTCACCGGAAAATCCAAGATCATTGCATCCCAGGCATGAACAACCTGGTTGGCCGTTGTGCCCGGAGGTAAACGATCCAAAAGCTGATTAACAAAATGAAAAGAGGACACCTCACCCTTTTCAAACCGATCAAACAAATGTGTTTGCTGCAATTGAGAATACGATTCGCCAAAATCGACCATTCCCAAAGAAATAAAGGCCTTTTCTGTTAAATCATAATCCAAATTCAACAAAACACCCCCCAAATCAAAAATGATTGCTTCTTTTGAGTTATTAATCATGATGCAAAGGTAATAAGTTCACTTCGAATCGCTGAGTTATGGATGAAAAAGATTTAAATGCGCTGGTTCAAAAACTTCAATTGCAGTTGAGTCAATCTGAATTGCTGGAAAAACTCCAGACTCAGGTACGGAAGGATTTCCAGCGTTCCGGCATTTCGGATTTTGAACTGAAAAGCGCAGATCCTATTCATTGGAATGAGGAGATCCGTATCATTCTCAAGCAATTATCGGAAAGTGAACTACAGCACTTGCTTTATCTCATCGATATCCCGGAACTGATCCTAAAGCAAACAATCACTCATGAAAACCGCTTATTCTATCTGTCAAACGCAATCCTGCATCGTGAATTGATGAAGGTATTCTATCAGATTAAGTACAAATAAAAAGTAATTATCAATGATTTAATGCATAATTATCAGGGTGAAAGAGAAGCTGAACTTGCTAATTAACCCATTCATAATTGATACTTATTTCAGGCCTCAAACAATATATAGCAATTTTGCATTTTTTTATCGCGATTTCCTATTCGCGCTTGGTATAAAAGTTTTAACTTTACCCACCATTATAGTGCAGGAACATGGATAAAGTGACGTATGTCGGAAATGCAGATGTAAATGCGATAGAGTATTTGTATCAATCGTATATTAAAGACCCTGAAAGCGTAGATCTTAGCTGGCAAAAATTCTTCGAAGGATTTGATTTTGCCCGCATGAACTATGAAGATGGAGGTGAAATTCCTGAAAATTTTCAGAAAGAATTCAAAGTGATTAATTTGATCAACGGGTATAGAACCCGGGGACATTTATTTACCAAAACCAATCCTGTTCGCGAACGCCGGAAATACGAGCCTACCTTGGCAATCGAAAATTTTGGTTTGGACGCATCCGATTTAGATACTGTTTTTCAAGCCGGAGAACAAATCGGTATCGGAGCAGCAACCTTGCGTGATATTATCCAGGATTTAGAGCAATGCTATTGCCAATCCATCGGAATCGAGTATATGTATATGCGTGAACCGGAACGTTTGGAGTGGTTCAGAAACAGCATTGAAGTAAAGAATCGTCCGAAATTTGATATAACACGCAAGAAACACATTTATAAAAAATTAGTCCAGACAGCTAATTTTGAAGCCTTCTTAGGTAAAAAATATGTGGGTCAGAAACGTTTCTCTGTAGAAGGTGGTGAAGCTTTGATCCCTGCATTGGATGCTTTGGTTGAAAAAGGATCCGACTTGGGAGTGGAATATTTCGTTATGGGAATGGCCCACCGTGGACGCTTAAATACCCTGACAAATATTTTTCAGAAACGCCCGCAGGATATCTTCTCCGAATTTGAAGGAAAAGAATTTGATGCAGATGGAGTATTCGATGGTGACGTAAAATACCATCAGGGATATACCAGCTCTGTTAAAACTGCAGATGGAAAAGAAGTAGGTCTGACACTTGCTCCGAACCCTTCTCACTTAGAAGCAGTTGATCCGGTTGTTCAGGGAATTGCACGCGCTAAACTGGACAATCATTTCAAAGATGAAAACAAAGTTTGTCCCGTAATGATTCATGGGGATGCAGCAGTTGCAGGCCAGGGAATCGTTTATGAAGTGATCCAAATGGCTTTGCTTGACGGATACAGAGCAGGCGGAACAATTCACATTGTAGTAAACAATCAGGTTGGGTTTACAACGAACTTCCACGATGCACGCTCATCCACTTATTGTACAGATGTTGCAAAAACAACTCTTACGCCGGTTTTCCATGTAAATGGAGATGACGTGGAAGCGGTTATTCAAACCATAGAAATTGCAATGGAATACCGTCAGAAATTCCATCGTGATGTGTTTATCGATTTATTATGTTACCGTAAATACGGACACAATGAAGGAGATGAACCTAAATTCACGCAACCGAATTTGTACGACATCATTGCAAAACATCCGAATCCGAAGTTGATTTACCAGAAGCAATTAACAGCTGAAGGGTCGTTGTCTGAAGAAGAGGCTAAAAAGATCGAAGACGAGTACAACAATTACCTTGAAAGCGAGTTTGAAACAGCCCGCAAAAATGAAAAGGCAGTTGTCTGGGATTTTTTAAGTTCAGCTTGGGAAGGTTTCCGCCACAGTAAATCTGAGGATTTTGATTCAAGCCCCGAAACTGGAATTAAGAAGGAAAAATTACTGGAACTAGGTAAAAAATTAGCGACTTTACCTGAGGGTAAAAAATACTTCCGTAAAATTCAAAAGATTTTCGATGACCGCTTAGCTGCCGTTGAAAACAATAATTTGGATTGGGGAACAGCAGAAATGCTGGCTTATGCTACACTTTTGGAAGAAGGTGTTCCTGTTCGTATTTCCGGACAAGATGTGGAACGCGGAACATTCTCTCACCGTCATGCTGTTGTAAAAACAGAAGATAACGAAGAAGAGATCGAAACATTGAACATGCTTTCGGATAAACAAGCTCCGTTTACTATTTACAACTCTTTGTTGTCGGAATATGCGGTTCTTGGATTTGAATACGGTTATTCATTGGCAGCTCCAAAAGGATTGACTATATGGGAAGCACAATTCGGAGATTTCTTCAATGGTGCTCAAATTATGATCGATCAGTTTATTACCGCAGGCGAAGATAAATGGTCAACCCAAAGTGGATTGGTCATGCTTTTACCTCACGGATACGAAGGACAAGGTGCTGAGCACTCAAGTGGCCGCATGGAACGTTGGTTACAGCAATGTGCCGATGACAATATCCAGGTTGTAAATACTTCAACACCTGCAAATCATTTCCATTTGCTTCGCAGACAATTGGTTCGCCCATTCCGCAAGCCATTGGTAGTATTCTCTCCTAAATTATTGCTGCGTTACCCGGCTGCTACTTCCACACTGGAAGATATGGCAAGCGGAAGTTTCCGGGAAGTAATTGATGATCCGAATGCAAAAGCAGGTTCGGTTGATACGCTTGTTTTCTGCTCCGGCAAATTCTATTACGAAATGAAAGAAAAAGCAGCAGAAATGGGTGTTGACAACATGGCATTTGTTCGCGTTGAACAATTGTATCCGCTGCCTCAAAAACAAATTGATGCGATCGTTGCAAAATACAATGCGAAAAATGTAGTGTGGGCTCAGGAAGAGCCGGCAAACATGGGTGCATGGACTTACATTGCAATGAACCTGAGACACATTCCGTTTATCGGGATCACAAGACCGGCATCTGCAGCTGCAGCTGAAGGGTCTAAAAAATTACACGAACGCCGTTTGAAAAAATTATATGCGGATGTATTTCAATTCGCATCTGTAGCGGCTAAATAAGATAAGACAAAACTAAATACGATTCAATTATGTCAATCCTTGAAATGAAAGTACCTAGCCCGGGAGAATCGATTTCTGAAGTGGAAATTGCAACCTGGTTAGTTTCGGACGGTGACTATGTAGAAAAAGACCAGGCTATTGCAGAAGTTGATTCTGACAAAGCAACATTGGAATTACCGGCAGAACAAGCGGGTATTATTACTTTGAAGGCTGCAGAAGGTGATGTAGTAAAAGTTGGGCAGGTAGTATGCTTAATTGACACTTCGGCTGAAAGACCGGCTGGATCTGCCGCTCCGGCTGAAACTCCAAAGGTGGAAGAGAAGGCTGCTGTGACTTCAGCTCCTGTTCAAACACCTGCGACACCTGCAGAAAAAACAAGCGCACCTACTCCGAATCCCGGACCGGTTAGCGACAGTTATGCTAAAGGAACTCCTTCCCCTGCTGCTGCAAAGATCATGGCTGAAAACGGTGTTTCCGGTACCAAAATAAATGGTACGGGAAAAGACGGACGCATTACCAAACAAGACGTTATTGAGGCAATGGCTGCAGGAATTTCTGCTGACGCTGCTCAAGGCTGGGGCGGAACACGTGATCAGAATCGTGAGAAAATGTCCATGCTTCGCCGTAAGATTGCAGAACGTCTGGTTTCTGTGAAGAATGAAACAGCAATGTTGACTACTTTCAATGAGGTCGACATGAAACCTATCATGGATTTACGTGCAAAATATAAAGATCAATTCTCCAAATTCCACGATGTAAATCTTGGTTTTATGTCTTTCTTTACGAAAGCCGTAACAGAGGCCTTGAACTTGTTCCCGGCAGTGAATGCTCAGATCGACGGAAATGAAATGATCTTTCACAACTATGCAGATGTAGGTATCGCAGTTTCCTCACCAAAAGGCTTGATGGTTCCTGTTGTTCGCAATGCAGAGCAAATGAGTTTGGCAGAAATTGAAAGAGAGATCAAACGATTGGCTGTTAAAGCCCGCGACGGGAAAATCACTCCGGAAGATATGACCGGCGGAACTTTCACCATCACAAATGGCGGAGTTTTCGGTTCAATGATGTCCACACCGATCATCAACCCTCCGCAATCTGCTATTTTGGGAATGCACAATATTATTGAGCGCCCGGTTGCAATTGATGGGAAGGTAGAGATTCGCCCGATGATGTACTTGGCATTATCTTACGATCACCGTATTATTGACGGTAAAGAATCCGTTGGATTCCTGGTAAAAGTAAAAGAGATGATTGAAAATCCTGAAAGAATTATTTTCGGAGGAAAAGATCCTTACGCAGTACTCTTAGGATTGTAAAAATCAATATTCATAAAAAGCCGGGGCGGAAAATTTCCACCCCGGCTTTTTGTATTTCTACTGGTACTTTTTCACTTTCGTACCGTCTTCATAAACATAGATCACAAGTCCCGGAGTATTTACATCCGCAGGCTGACCCAATAAGTTGATTACTTCTTTCAGGGGAATTTCTTTCATTGTATTATCGACAAGTACCAATTCTTCAAAAGTTCTTCGCGTACCATCCTTGTCTACTTGGGTAATCCGGTAATAATTCTGCTTATTTACAGATGGATTCGAATGAATCATTGCATACGTTTGCTTATCCCCGGAATTTCCCTTTGAAGGAATCATTCCGATATTCGACCAAATATCGGCTTCCGGGTTGGATGACCATTCGACATCAAAATAATCATTGTCATTTTCAGATAAGGTAACCCAATCCAACTGGTTTACATTCCCTGCCCTTTTCCCTGTAAATGAATACATTTCCACTGGAAGAACGATATTGCAGACAATATCAAAATCAGTCAATTTATAACCCCCGTAAGTAAACGATCCGTCAGATGTGAAATTAAACCGGAAACGGATACTGTTGGTTGCAGGCAAAGTAATCGCCGGAATTGTTCCTCCAGGAGCAACACCAAAATTACCCGTCCAGCCAACTCCGGCTCCATAAGGATTAATCCAGCTGGTGCCATTATCCAGGGAATACTCAATGAACATAAAATCGTACCCATACTCAATGTTCCCGTGAGCAGTAAACGTCACCGAGATCGTACTTGCATCTGCACAGGAAGCATTAATCACCGGCGAAACGTAATATGAATTTGAATTGTTGTTGTAAGTTCCCGTACAATTCGTGGAAACTACCGTACATCCGGGTCTCCATTGTAATGTTGCACCCGAACCCGCAATTGCTGTCCAACCGGGATTAGTTCCCATAGTCCAGGTATAAGGCAATTGCCCAAACGCAGCAAAACCCGATGCCACGATCAAACCTGTTAATAGCTTTTTCATGGCTTCTTAAGCGTTGCTTTCGTTAAATACTTGTCTTTTGCCTGTAAGGTTATGATTAAACCTTCGCTGGTTGTAAATGCGAAATCTGAAGAATCCCTTCTCAAATCCTCATATTGAGATACATCAAATGAATAGATATCAAAATCAATCACCTGAGAATCATCAATAGAATAACTTTCGCAATAATAGTAAGTGATCGCTTCCAGCTTTTGCTGGGGCATCTCCGCAAGTTGTTCTTCTGTAAAATGAATCAGTAGCCTCTGGTCGTATGTGGAATTATCCTGACCAAAAGAAAAAGACGCAAGAGCTAGAAGAACGATTAGTAGTAAATTATTAATCATTCTGTTAAGTTTCAGTGAATCAAAATTAGTATTCCATTCAATATCAATTTTATAGATGAACAAAATCTTCCCTAAAATGAATATTCGGGTATATTCCATGAATATTATTTTCCATGGTAACTATTCACTAAAAAATTAGTGAACCAACTATTCGAAAGAGAAACACGTTTAATTCCTATACTAAATACATTTCCTTATTTTTGTTGTCAGATTCATTTTAACTATGCGCATTCTATTTTTTATTGGTTTTCTTATTGTACTTAGCTCTTGTGGTGGCAACAATTCAAACAAACCTCAAAAAGAACTCTCAATAGATCAGTTATTCAAGAAATATCCTGATAGTGTTCCAATTCTTATCAGGCATGGTAATCTGATGCTGGAACGGTATGATTACGACAAAGCTCTTCAGGATGGTGCAAAAGCATATCGTATGCAACAATGGAACATTGAAGCACGATTCTTATATGCAAATGCATTAAACAACCGGGCAAACCGAACTTCCAGTGATGTAATGTCGGCTCAAACCCATTTTAAATACGTGGTAAAAAAAGAACCGAAAAATGTGGCAGCACTGGTTGCTTTGGCTACAACTTATGCACAGCAAGGTGATAATGAGAAGGCATTTTATTATATTAATGAAGCCTTAAGAATCAATAAAAAGTACCGCGATGCATACATTTTGAAAGGAAGTATTTATTTAAGTTTAGGTAACCGGGACTTAGCAAAATCATCTTATCAAACAGCTATTGATCAGGACCCTGAATTTTTTGCTGCTTACATTAAATTGGGACTGATCTACCAGGAAGAACAAAATCCATTGTGCATCCAGTATTTTATTACGGCAACTCAAATCCGACCGAATAATATAGAAG
>CAMPIU010000095.1 GCA_946886545.1 uncultured Flavobacteriales bacterium
TTCCAAACTTGTTGATCAATCTCTTTATCAAAACCATTTGCGTTGTTTTTATCTCCAACGACAACAGTATTAAAGAATCCGTTCATTCCTTTTGCATCCGATCTGGCTATTGAGCTGTTCTGATAGAAGACTTGGTCTTGTGCCAGGATGTTTTGAATATTTAATTTGAATTGAGCACGACCTTTCATAAATGATTTGGTGATTTGTAAATCAAGGAAAGTTCTTGCCTGTTCCCAAAGATCCGGTTCATTTACGTTTCCTACAATGTAAATTCGTTGTCCCACACGGTTAATATTCAATGATACTCCCCATTGATTGCGCGGGTTGTCATAACGAAGACCTGCGTTGAACACGTATGGCGATTGTCCCTGAAGCGGTCTTGAATCTGCCACGCTTCCCGCCACGCTGGAAACATCTACCTGTGAACGGATGATTGATAGATTTGAATATACCGTTAAATCATCAAAGAATGAAGAAGTGTCTAAACCAAAGACCGTGGAAACCAATGATCTTGCTTCGAGTTCCAAACCATAATTTGTTGCTGAAGGAACGTTCTGGAAGGAAATTTCTCCAACCACATCCGGCCGGGATTTTTGCTCGATTGGGTTGATGAAATTCTTGTAGAAGATAGTTGCTGAAAACAATTGACCTCTTCCCGGGAATGTTTCATATCTCAAATCCAGGTTGTGGATCAAGGCACGTTTCAATGTATCGTTTCCGGAAACCACGAAATTGGTTGTGAAATCATAGAATGCAAATGGTGCAAGCTCTCGGTATTCAGGTCTGTTTAAGGTTTGAGAATAACTCAAACGGACATTTGTTCTTCTGTTTGCTTCAAAGATCGCATTGATTGAAGGAAGTACATCCAATTTCTTTGTGCTGATTTTTAATTCGGAAAGATCGTCTTTCAGAGAAGTTAATTCTTGCTGGAAATATTCTAAACGGGCTCCGTAAATAAATCGGAGACGTTTACCAAAACGGTTGTCTAACTGAATGTAAGCTGCATTGAGAACGGATTGGGCATCGTATTGATCGGATGGTTTTGTTCCGTCTGTCAATTTGAATCCACCTTTTCCGGGATTTCCGTTAGCTGCGGGTTCAATCAAGCCCATGTTTTGAGAAGCGAAAATTTCATCTTCAGGAAGATATAACAGGCTTTCGTCAAATTGAATATTTCCTCCGCTTACACCGTATTTGGTATATCCCAACTGACGTGCAGCAAATTTACGGGTACGGACCTGGTTGTAAACTCCGATCTTGAATTCACTTTTGACTTTTCCGAAAAGGTCTGTTGAATACGCCAGATCCAAACGGCTGTTAACTGAACTCTCTTTGTTTTCAGAGAAGAACATTCCGCCTCCGTAAGCCGGACCTACGCTGGATGAGGAAATATTTGCAGAATACATGGTGTCTCTTGCATCCGGGTTGGACGGATCGATAAAATTCTTGTTGCGTGAGTAAACCGAACGGCTCAGGTTTGGAATGGAACGGTTTACATGGCTATAACCTGCCAACCAGTTCAATTTAAATCCTTGTGCTCTTAATCCGTGTTGTCCTTCCAATTGTCCGGAATAAACGCGGTCTGATGTAAACCAGCGGGCATTTGAACGGATCATGATAGGATTTGATTCCGAAGCGTTTGTGGCTCCTGTTCTGTTGATTAATTTGTCCGAAGAATTAATGCTGTAGATGTTCTTGAAGTTAATGGTATTGCGTTCGTTGATTTTGAATGCAAAATTTGCCAATGCTCCAGCCAATAAGTTTGTTACATTGTTTTTATCCAGATAATCATTTTCCATTTGAGTTGCCTGAGCCGAATTCGTACTGTTCAAGTAACTGTTGCGAACTGTTTCATTGTAGCTGAAGCTTCTGCTGTAAGTTAAAGCAGCGATCATTCCGAACTCGCGTTTGCCAAATTTCTTATTGAAACCACCGGATGCCTGAAGACTTAGGTTCGGAAGGAATTTACTTTCAGTTGTTCCCCAGTTGGTTGATACTTGTTTGGCTACATTCGCCTGATCGTGGATATTAAGCGGATATTGTCCGAATGGAGCAACTGCCGAAGGGATTTTTCTGGTTCCGTCATCAATTCCCAGCCAGTCCATTTTTCCTCCTTTATAAGAAGTACGGTCTTTAAATGTGGTGATAGTATTGATTCCTGTTCCAACCTGGAAAGAGAAAAAATTCTTCTCGGGAATACTTTTTGTGTTGATCTGAATAAGTCCGCCGGCGAATTCCGCAGGCTGATCAGGAGTAGCTGATTTGGTAATTGTTAAGTTGTCAAGCATATTTGACGGAAACATATCAAAAGAAAATGCTTTCCGGTCGCTTTCAGAACTTGGAAGTGGTGAGCCGTTCAGGAATGCAGCATTGTAACGGTCATTCAAACCGCGGATAACTGCAAATTTGTTATCCTGGATGCTTGCACCGCTTACCATTTTCAGTACATCACTGGTAGTGCTGGCTGTGGATCGCTGAATGGATTGACTGGACATTACGTCGCCAACGCTGGATGCATTTTTTTGAGCTAATACCACTCCTTGGTCGGTATCCGTGATTCTTTTAGCAGTAATCACAATTTCTCCGATCGTATCTTCACTGGCGGCAGGAGCCATCACAACATCAATCGTAATAACTTCTCCACCTTTTACCTGGATGTCATTTACAACTTGAGTTGGAAATCCTGGATACACGATTCGCAAGGAATAGGCTCCTTTTTCCAGTTTGCTGAAATTGTAAATACCTTCGATGTCAGATAGGACTTTTTTACTTTGCTCAACCAATTCTACCTGGGCTGAAGGAAGACCTTCCCCGGTTTCGGAATCGATTATTTTTCCTTGAATTACTCCGGTGCTTTTATCTTGCGAGAATGCAAAACCTACAATCAATAATGCAACAACGGAAAGAAATATCTTCATAGCTTTAATTTTGCTACAAAGGAACAGCTGCCAGATTATTCTAAATTAAGTGTAAAATTATTGGATTGTGAGGCTTATGTAAACAAATTATGAAGTCTCTTAACATTAAATTAATAAGCGACTAAATGGATTTTGTTTCAGGTTCAAAGATAGTATTTGTAATGGGATTGTTTTCAATAAATTTCTTCAATAATAAATTGCTGATTATTGAAAACAACCTGGTCTGCTTCTTTTTTGTGAAGCATAAGTTGCCCAAGCGGAGCTCCCAAACCGATACCGATTACATCTTTTCCCTGAAAAGTGCTGTTTCCGATTGGAATACCGACCAAGAACAGACCTTTATTGGTTTTCACAATTGCACCTAACTGCACCTGCTTAGATTTATTTGTAGTTTGGTTATCGATTAAACTTTTGAGTCGCTGCTGTTCATTTAATTGTGTACTTAATTTTATAAGTTCCTGTTGGGCCATTTCCCGGGAGGTTTCAAACTTGTCTCCCGCCGAACTTTTACTGTCTTCGGCAATCCCTTTTTGTAAATCGGCAATATCAAGTTGCAACCTGGAAATCTTTTCTTTAATAGTGTCGGAAAGGTGTTCGAAAAGTGCTTTTTTGTTCATGTTTTTTATTGACTTGAGACTTATAGAGAGACAAAAGACTTGATTTGTTTAAGCTGAATAGTGCTTAGTCCTTAATTACAATAATTAGATTTAAGATAAGAAAATTTACACCATAAAGACAATAATTTAGCCTAACGTCTTTTTTCTCTAGTCTTAAAGTCTTATTCATAGATAATAAAGTGCTTGTTAAATAATTCGATCAGTTGGTTTTTCACATTCTCCTTGGAAAATTGCATCCCGAATGAGCGTAAAAAGTCTTTGTCAAACTCGAATTTCCCGTTCATCATATCTAATATGGCATGTTTCAGATCTGCGATGTTGTTGTGTTCGATCTTAATACCAAGTGATTCTGTCATGTTTGCAGCAATCCCTACAGGTGTTGAGATTACTGGTGTTCCTGTTAGCCAGGCTTCAGCAATCACAATACTGAATGTTTCGTATTCGGATGTTAGGATTAGTGCATCGTGATCTTTCAATAATTGACTGATCTCATGCCATTCGCATGGTCCTGTAAAGTTGATCGCTTCACTGCAGCTGTTTAATTTTGCCCATCTTTCCCATTCATCGGTGTTTTGATCGGAAACTACTGTCAGGCTGATTTTTTTTCCGGACTCCAGATACGCATTTAAAAAACCATCGAATAGGAAATCCGGGTTTTTGGTGTTCTTGTCAAGTGTTGAAATATGAATGAATTTTTTTCGCTGTTTTGGATTTGTGTCCCTCAAAGTGAAAATTTCCTCATCCACAAAGTTCGGGATCACCAGAATCTTAGTAGTAGGAAAGAGTGGTTTCATATCTGTTCTTAAGACATTGGAAACGGCAACAATTTCACTGGTATGCCTGCTTCCGCGCTTAATGAGCTGTTGATACAGGGAAATAAAGTTTTTCCGGAGTTTTTTGCGGTAATATGATCCATGTTCCATGACGATAAGAGGCACATGAAAATAGCGCTGAACCTTTGTGAATTGGATCGCTCTGGGAAGGAAGATGTGTGCAAAAATCAGATCAATGTGATCAAGCATTGAAAGGCCTTTTCTGAGCGCTTTTCGTTGCAGCCACCAATGAAAAAAACGATTTTTGGAAATGGGATGATAGATCCGTATGATCCGCAAATTGCCGGATTCTTGGTCGTCTACTTCAACGGAGCTGCAGTTTTTGTCTCCCATAGTGTGAAGCACTGTAACTTCATATTTGTCTGAAAGCAAATGTGCAAAGCGCTCAACGAAATTTCCAGCATACGGATCTACGCGTGTTGGAAACCATGAACTCATAATGAGAATATGTCTTTTCGTGCCGGGCATTGGCTAAATTTAGTGGATTTTTCACTAATTAAGCACCAAACGGAAAGTTTTTACGTTATTTTCTTTACGAATTGTGAGAAAATAGATGCCTGATTGTATTTTTTTCAACGAGATTTGATTTCCAATTTGCTGGAATGGAACGTTTTGACCTAGCTGGTTTTTTAGTTCAAATTCTTCATCCCCCATGAGACCTGAAATTGTGATTAACTCATTTGCGGGATTTGGTGAAATTTGAATGTTTTCCAACAGTTGATCATTGATTCCGGCTACGCACGTTAATCGGTTCATATATTGCCAAATGGTATCGTTGTATTGAGTTCCCACAAAACTATTTCCCATGGTACTCCCCATGCGCACAAGAACCAGACCTTGTGAAGGTACGACATTGATTATCTGACCGTTTTTTCCTTCAGCAGCATACATATCACCAGGGGCATTCGGGCAAAGTACTCCGGGAAAAACAAATTGGGACTGCGGAAGCATGAAAGAAGCCTTTCCATTCAACCAGGTTAAGTAGCCATACGAATTATTGAGTGACTGACTGCTGTTTCGCATTTCATTAATGTAAGTCAGGTCGGGAAGTACAGGAGTTCCGTTCCAATAGCCATCCTGGGATAGCAATAGTCCGAAACGGGCCATTCCCCTGGGTTTCGAAACGAAAATGTTGTTGTATCCTGACTGAATATACAGACCTGTTAATCCGATTTTAGTTGAAATTTTTTGATTGACCCAAGAGTTCAGGGTCATTCCGGTTGCAGATTCGATCACTGTATCGAGCAAAGTATACGGACCATTATGATAAGCCCAGCGTGTTCCGGGATTTGCCAGGTAAATCAGACAAGCAGGATCGGTGCAGTGGAAATCGGGAACTCCGTCATCCAAACCGGTGGTCATAGTTAACTGATGTTTAATGGTGATGGCTCCTTCTTGCGGGGAGGTTAAACTGGTCCAGCCGGTTCCCAGGTAATCACTTGTCGGATCATCAATATCTAAAACTCCTTCATGTTGTGCAATCCCAACAGCGTATGCAGTCAATGTTTTTCCGGCAGAATTCCATACATAAAAGCTGTCTGCAGTGAAGGTTCCAAAGTATTTTTCCAAAACGATTTTTCCGTCTTTCAAGACAATGAAAGCTTTCGAATCACTTTGTTCCAGCCAATCATATAATTTCTCTATCGAATCCTGACACCAACCCAAAGACGATGGGTCAGTTGTTGACCAGGTACTTCCGGAAAGCGGCGGGAAATATGTTTGAGCCTTTAAGCTTGAAAACCCAAGGATAAAAGTGAGTAGAAGCAGTGTTTGTTTCATAACAATTCAAAATGCGAAATTCAAAAGGTAGAATTTTTTGTAAGATAACACTTTTTCAATTTGGTTTAAACCAGTACTTTTTCGTAGATGGCTTCAAGCTGTTCAATGGCAAAATCAATTTCTTCTTTTGTAGTGTATCTTGAAAACGAAAAACGTGCATTTGGACGTGTGTTATCTGCCTGAATACCTTCCAGTACGTGTGAACCTTTTGTAGCTCCTGAAGAGCATGCAGAACCACCTGAGCATGCAACACCTCTTAGATCTAATGTAAACAAAAGCATTCCTGATTTTTCTGTTGCCGGTAAACAAACATTCAACACCGTGTACAAACTCTTTTCCGGATCTGTTTCTCCGTGAAAAGTTACATCCGGAAGGATGGACTTCAAACGCTCGATCATGTAGGATTTTAATCCCTGAACATGTGCCTGGTGTTCTTCCAAATGACTGTATGCCAATTCAACTGCTTTTGCAAGCCCCACGATACCGTAAACGTTTTCCGTGCCGCCGCGCAAACCTCTTTCCTGTGCACCTCCGTGAATCAGAATGTCTGTTTTGATGCGTTTGTTTGCATATAAAAATCCAATTCCTTTCGGTCCGTGAAATTTATGGGCAGCACAGGTAATAAAATCAATTCCTAATTTGTCCAGGTCGAAGGCATAATGCCCCATTGTTTGTACCGTATCCGTATGAAAATAAGCGTTGTACTTTTTACAAAGTGTACTGACTTTTTCAATCGGAGTCAAGGTTCCGATTTCATTATTTGCATGCATCAATGAAACCAATGTTGGCTTTTCGTCCTTTAAATAGTTTTCCAATTCCGCCAAATCGATGTTACCTTTTGAGTCTACAGTTAACCAAACGGCTTCGATGTGTTCTTTTTCAGCTAAATGCTCGATTGTGTGGCAAACAGCGTGATGCTCAATGGTTGTTGAGATAATACGTTTCACACCCAATTGATAGACAGCGGTATTTAAAGCGATGTTATCTGCTTCAGTCCCCCCGGATGTGAAGATCAATTCATTAGGAGAACAGTTCAATTGTTTTGCAATGGAACGTCTTGATGTCTCGATCAATGCTTTGGTCTGCCGGCCATAAAAATGCGTAGAAGAAGGATTTCCAAATTCATTTTGTAAAACAGGAATCATCACTTCGGCAACTTCTTTTGCAAGGGGCGTGGTTGCAGCATTGTCTAAATATACTCGCATCAATTTTTTTATTGCAAATTTAATAGATTCAGGGAAAGAAAAGAACTAATCTTTTCCCAGAAGAAACCGAAATGTTTCTTTTCCTTGGGGAGCTAAAAGTAAGTTTGACAGTAATAAATGAGTACGTTCCAACCTTTTCTCCGTTGATTTTGCTGTTTGTACATGATTTAGAATGTAGCGTTTCATTGCCGGATTGAGTGCATCAAAGCGATCTTTAGATTCCGGAACCTGGATCCAATATTCTTTTATTTCTTCTGCAACCGGAACACCGAATTCAGATTCGTCTTTTTCCAATTCAACTATTACATGATCTCCCAAACTCTTCCCGATCTTTTTCAAACGGTCTTTTTGAACGGTGATCAGTCCGCTTCCGTTTCCCAAAGCCAGAATACCGGCTTGCCATTGAATTTTATGGTCTAAAGTAATGAGCAAACGCTGGTTGAAGTCTCCTTTTTCTTTCCTGCCGGGAAGCTGTGCCAAAATATCGGGAGTGATCTCTACAAACCAGTAGTTTAGATAATCAAGTGCTTTGATGTCTGTTTCAAATTCAATCATCGGGTATTCTTGGAATGTAAAGATAGGGAAATCAGTTACAATTCGTACTCATTCTCAATTTCCCACGGAGGTGCACAGAGGTTGAGCTTATTATGGAGTTATTGGAAAATACCTGGAAGGCAATAATGCTTCTGTATTCATCCGAGTTCTTCTGTGGGAAAAAAGCCCCGATCTGTTTTGATTGATCGAGGCCTCTGGTTCATTATTCAACCGTGAATCCTGTTTTCTGTGCGGTAGCAACTAAGGATTCAATAATTGCTGATCCAAGGTCTTTTTTTGCGTTCGATTCGCTGATCTTTTTCATCTCTGCTGCGATGTATGCTTCCCGTTTTTTGGAAAGTTCCCCAATCTGACTTTGATACTTGGTTCGTTCTGCCTTTTTGTTTTCAATATACTTGGTTTGTTCTTCTTTGGATTTTCCTTTCAATTCAACCGGTAAATCTTCTGCACGAAGACTATCCAGACTCACATTTCCCTGCTCAATTCCATCTACTAAGTCCCAATGGGCATTTTTGTAGTTTGATTTGGATTTTGCTTCTGCACGCTCGCTCATAACAGCGTATCCTTTTGAGCTTGCATTCTGATCTTCTTCTGCTTGTTTGCTGGCACGATACACTCCGGTTTTCCCGTAACCGATATAGGTTTTGTTTAAAGAATCGTTTACAGTAATGATTTCTTTGTCGTAAGGGGTGTCAATGTGTCTGATCTCATCGTTTGAATTGATATTGAAATAAGAACCCTGAGTCTGAAGTGCTCCGTCATACCAAAATTCTTTCACCCCCTGATCATATGGTCCGCAATAGATTGTATTTACAATGATGTCTTTGCTCGCTGCAATTTTCAGAATTTTCTTATAATCGATCGGCCCCTGGTTGAAAGGTTCGTTTCCGGCAATGTAAATTAAACGTAAATCCTGGGGATTGGCAGACCACTTTAAATCGTTGATCGAAGATTCGATAACTGCAGCACAATATTCTGATCCGCCATTGGTTCTAAGCGAGAAAAGCTGTCCGGA
>CAMPIU010000096.1 GCA_946886545.1 uncultured Flavobacteriales bacterium
TAGGTTTGCTTTTTCGAGGTGATCAACCGACTTTAGTTTGTGAAAACATGCACTGTAACGACTATAATAAAAACTGAAATAACTAAACTGGATCACAATCCAAATCGCATCGAATTCAAATACAGCTACTTCAATTTGGGGAGTGATATACATTTAATCCGGTCTAATAACTACTCGTTGCCCCGCCAACATTCTCAATCGGATGCCAGGTCGTTTTTAGTTCCTGTAAATCTGTAATGTAATAGGGATTTTCATCTGTTACTTTGGTGAAGTCAGTCTCATATACAAACACCCGCTTCACGTTGCAATCAGCTCCGGTTTCAATGGCTAAAGCCTGTTCTTTGTTTCCACCGGCATACACTACTGCATTTACGTCCATGTGACTGTGGAAGTGTTCTACCAACTCTTTTTCTGTTCCAGTCAGGATGTTGACCACTCCACCGGTTAAATCCGAAGTCGCAAGAACCTCAGCAAAGGTAATTGCACAAAGCGGCAAATTTTCCGATGCCAAAACAACACAGGTATTTCCTCCCGCAATCGCTGGCAAAATAGTTGAAACCAAGCCAATTAATCCGTTTGTTTGCGGGGCAATAATTCCTACAACTCCCATTGGTTCCAAAGCAGAGAAATTGAAATGACTGCTCGCAACCGGATTCACAGAACTGAAAACCTGCTGGTACTTGTCGCACCAACCAGCATAATAGACACATCGGTCAATGGTCAATTCTACTTCCTGCTTTGCTTTTGCTTCTGTACTTCCTTGTTTTACCAATTCTTCTACAAACTGGGCTTTCCTGCCTTCGAGCATTTCTGCAATACGATACAAAATTTGTCCGCGGTTAAAAGCCGTTTTCTCAGACCAGGATCCGAATGCTTTTCGTGCAGCAACTACTGCATTTCTAAAATCTTTCCGCGATGACAGACACATATTTGCCAAAGGCTGACCTTTCTTATCAAGCGGTGTGTAATATCTCCCGGATTCCGTTCTTGGGAATTGTCCGCCAATGAAGATCTTGTATGTTTTTAGTATTTCCAATCGTTCCATTTGTAATTATCAATGTTAACCGTCACATTCCAGCCATCCCCCTCGCTCCCCCTTCAAAGGGGGAAGTTTTAATCCGCCTCCTCCCTTGAGGGAGGACTGAGGAGGGTGGCAGAATTTATCATTTCATTTTCAAATAAGCTCCCAAACCATGCAAACCTCCTTCTCTTCCGAAACCACTTTCTTTGTAACCACCGAAAGGTGAAGTAGGGTCGAATTTATTGTAAGTATTCGCCCAAATAACTCCTGCTCGTAATTTCGATGTCATGTTAAAGATCCGGGAGCCTTTATCTGTCCATACCCCGGCTGCTAATCCGTAAGGGGAATTATTTGCTTTCTGGATCACCTCATCAATGGTTCTGAAAGTTTGAATTGTTAGAACAGGCCCGAAAATCTCCTCCTGGGCAATTCTGCTCGACTGCGCTACATCTGTAAATAGCGTCGGACGAACAAAATATCCTTTTTTGGGAAGCTCGCATGAACTCTCATAGATACTTGCTCCTTCGTCTTTACCGATTTTGATGTATTTCCGGATTGTTTCCAATTGTTCCTTGGAATTGATCGCGCCGATATCCGTGTTCTTATCAAGCGGATCACCGACATACAAAGTATCCAAACGGTCTTTCAGTTTTTGAATAACCTCATCTGCCACTGATTCCTGCACGAACAAGCGTGACCCTGCACAACAAACGTGACCCTGATTGAAGAAAATTCCGTTTACGATTCCTTCTACAGCCTGGTCGATCGGGGCGTCTTCAAAAATGATGTTTGCCGATTTACCACCCAATTCCAGTGTTAGTTTCTTTCCTGTTCCGGCTACCGCTTTTTGGATGATTTTTCCAACGTTGGTTGAACCCGTAAAAGCAATTTTATTGATATCCGGATGATTGACAATCGCTGCCCCTGTATCCCCGTAACCCGTAAGGATATTCACAACGCCGGCAGGTAAGCCTGATTCATGAATGATCTCAGCCAATAACATCGCTGTAAGCGGAGTTGTTTCCGCTGGTTTCAGAACAACCGTATTTCCGGCTGCTAAAGCCGGAGCAATTTTCCAGGCAGCCATCAGGAGTGGGAAATTCCATGGAATAATCTGTCCTGCAACACCCAAAGCACTTACCGTTCTATTCGGGAAAGCATATTCCAGTTTATCTGCCCAGCCTGCATAATAGAAAAAATGATTGCAAGCCAGCGGCACATCCACATCGCGGGATTCGCGAATAGTTTTACCGGCATCCAAGGTTTCAACCACAGCCAATTCCCGAGCTTTTTCCTGCATTAGTCGTGCAATGCGGTAAATGTATTTTCCACGTTCCTTTGCAGAGAGTTTCGACCATACATTTTCGTATGCTTTGCGGGCAGCCTTTACTGCTTTATCCACATCACTTTCATCGGCGTATGCTACTTCAGCAAGCACTTTCTCCGTTGCCGGATTGCTTGTTTGAAAGTATTTACCCGAATTCGGCGCAACAAACTTCCCGTCGATGTATAAATCATAACGTTCTTTCAGTTTCACATGACTTGTGCTTTCCGGACTTGGGCTGTAATCCCATCCGCCGTTGAAGTCGAAAGCCGGTTTTTCTTTATGCTTGTCTTTTTTTGTCATTATATCTCATTTGGTCATCCCCCTCGTTCCCCCTTCAAAGGGGGAAGTCCAAATCCGCCTCCTCTCTTTTGCTTGCGCTGAAGCTACAAAGGCGCAGAGTGAGGACTAAGGAGAGTGGCTTATTATCTAATCTATCGAAAAATAATCGGCACTTTGATAATGCCCCGTTTCCTGTTTTACCAATTGCATAAGCACGTCATTTGCCAACGAACTTGCACCGAAACGGAACCATTCATTATTCAGCCAATCATTCCCCAAGGTTTCTTTCACCATCACCAAATTATGCAATGCCAGTTTTGAAGAAGAAATTCCACCAGCCGGTTTCATTCCCACCTTCACTCCTGTTTTTCTATAAAAATCTTTGATCGCGCAAAGCATCGTATAAGTTACCTGCATGGTTGCAGCAGGTTGAATTTTTCCGGTAGATGTTTTAATAAAATCGGCACCTGCATACATTGCAATATCACTTGCTCTGCGTACCTGATCCAAAGACGCCAATTCACCGGTTTCAAAAATCACTTTCAATCGCGCTTTGCCACAAGCTTCTTTAATTGCCGCAATTTCATCAAAGACAAAATTGTAATCCCCTGATAAAAATTTACCACGGGAAATGACCATATCTATTTCGTCAGCACCATTATCTACTGCAAATTTGGTATCAAGTAGCTTAATTTCCATCGTGGATTGTCCGCTTGGAAAAGCCGTGGAAACGGATGCTACTTTAATGCCCGAATCACCCAATGCTTTTTTAGCTTCCGCAACCATGGTAGGATAAACACAAATTGCAGCAACTGTTGGCAAACCTTCCTGCAAATCATGTAAATGCTGAGCTTTATAACACAATTGACGTACTTTTCCAGGTGTATCTTTCCCTTCCAAAGTGGTCAAGTCGATCATATTCAACACCAATTTCAAGCCCTGAACTTTTGATTCGTTCTTGATGCTTCGTGTTTGAAACCTGGCTACCCGTTCTTCTACCCCAACTTTATCAACCGTAGGAGAAAATTTGAAATCTGGAGTATTCTTGAATGTTTTATTTCTATTCATGTAGTATGAATGTGATTTATTCAAAGATACAGATAGGAAATTAACTGGCGATTAAATTGAAGCAAGAAATCGTGCTAAAAGGAATTAGTATTTTTATTACCCGGGTAAATGGAGGATAAGTGTACTCTTATCCCCTGTATTTTAAAAGCTGGTGCTTTTTCCCAAATTACTTTCGCACTAACGTTTGTCGTAATTTAGTCTTCAAAAGCTGGCGCTTTTTCTTACTTTTAACCGATGATTATCTCAGAGATCCGAACTTTTATACCTCTCGTTCTTAAAGCTTGTATTGAAGCCTCTGAGGCAATTATGCATATTTATAACACCGGTTTTGATCCTTCAATGAAAGCAGACGGAAGCCCTGTTACCCAAGCCGATATTCTTTCCAACTCAATCATTAAAAGTGCGCTGGAGAAAACAGGGATTCCCACGATTATGGAGGAAAGCATCAACTCTCCGTTTGAAATCAGAAAATTGTGGGATACTGTCTGGATTGTTGATCCACTAGACGGGACAAAAGAATTTATTAAGAAAAACGGGGAGTTTGCCGTTTGCATTGCATTGGTGCATCGAAACCAAGCTGTATTGGGATTTATTGCTTCCCCGGCAACACAAGAGATTATTTTTGGAGGAAAAGATATTCCTGCTACTTTACTTGCTTTTAAAGACCTGGAACAAAGCGGAAACTGGAAAGTAATCCCTCCTAAAAACGAGTTGAATCAGCCTTTCAAAATCGCCGGAAGCAGATCACATTATTCAGGAAACGACCTTAAATTCAACCAGTCCATGCAGGAGCTTTTCGGAGAAATTGAATTCATAAAAAAAGGAAGTGCCTTAAAATTTTTCGACTTAGCTTTGGGAAAAGCAGATGTTTATCCGAGATTTGCACCAACAATGGAATGGGATATAGCAGCCGGACAAGCAATCATGGAATCTTTAGGGGGAGCAGTTGTACATGCTGAAACGGATCAAGCGCTTGTTTACAATAAAGAAAACTTATACAATCCCTATTTCATAGTGAAAACAAAAGCTGTTATTGACCGGTTGAATAAATGAAACTACTTTTAAATATCTCTTTTTTATTCTTTTTGGTTTTCACCATTTATGGACAGCAATACCGTGTTTTACCCATTGAATCTTATTTCAAAGACGTTTCTTTTTTTACGGATTCCTCTTTCGCTCCCATTTTCCCGGTAACGGATAATCAAGTCAATTATTACAACACGACAAAAGAGCAAAAATTACGCTATTCAGATGTGGGACATTACATCTATCAGCGCGAAATCATTCAACTCATCAAAAAAGACGGTGCTATTTGGGTAAGCCCGATTTTAGACATTCAAATGGGCGCAGAACGCGGAGATACGAACATGCGACAATATTTGAACGTTCGCGGACTCCGGATAGAAGGAAGTATGAAAGACAAGGTTTTTTTCTCCGGGTCCTTTTATGAAAACCAGGCTATTTTGCCTTACTATGTTCAGCAATACGCAACAAACCGGGGCGAGTTTTATCCGAACAGTTCAGATTCCAGCTATTATCAGATCAATGCCGTGATTCCGGGAAGCGCACGTACAAAACCCTTTAAAACCAATGGCTTTGATTACGCTTATGCGACCGGAATGGTGCAATGGCAAATTCTTAAAAATTTATCCGTTTCAGCAGGAAATAACCCGGTTTTTGTGGGAAGTGGCTACCGTTCGGTCATTTATTCTGATAATTCACTCCCAACAATGAATTTTCGGGTAAATTATTCATTGGGCAAAAAATGGAATTTTCAGCTGATTCGCATGCAGGGGCTGAACATGCTTCGAATTCCCTATGCGACAAATGGCGAGGCAATGTATGAACGAAAAGCATTGAGTATCGGATCCATCTATTTCCAACCGACCAAACATCTTCGAATCGGACTAGTTGAAGGAGGAACATGGACTCGTGGAGATTCTATTCAGAAACAAGCAGTTGAAGGGGGATTTTATATTCCGGTCCCGGGGGCTGCAACAATCCAGGAAGGAATCAACGGAAAAAGCTATGCCTATTTGGGATTGGACCTCAACTGGAGAATTTGGAAAGTACTTTTATACGGGCAATACGGAAGAAACCTAAATTCCAAATCCAGTGATGTGGGTCAAATCGGAATTCGATACTGGCCATTCAAATCTCCCAACTATCTGATTCATTTAGAATACAATCACACTTCTTCAAATGCATACAAATCTTCCAATCCACGGATCCACTACAGCAATTTCAATCTTCCGATCGGACATCCGATGGGAGCCGGAGTAGACGAAGTAATTCTGAGACTTCGTGCCGAATGGAATCATTTATTTATCAGCTCATCCACCAACTTCTACATCAGTCAATCCGATAATTACAGGCAGCTGCTACCGGTTTATGAATCCACTTCAGGTAATCAACAGCGAGTGTTTTATGAAAACCTGGAATTGGGATACAACTTTAACCACGGATATGGGTTGGAGATCTTCGGAGCTGCAAAACTGCGTTTGGTCAATAACCCGCTGCAAAACGGACAATCTTATTGGTTTAATCTTGGGATTCGAACAGCACTTAACAATCATTATTTCGATTTCTGATGCAGTATCCAATTCTCATAGCGTTTTTACTTTCCTGCTCTTTGAGTTATTCTCAAGGAGGTATTGACCGCATCCGTCATTTCAACCTAAAGCCTGATGGGGTATCTTCCCGATCAATTCATCATTCAATACAGCCATTGATTCGATATACTCAAACAAAACCGGATACGAGCATTTTCGAAACCCATTTCAGTCCGAAGGATTCATACAGAAGTTTTGCCATTCTGCCTGCAAGTGACAGTTACTTTCAATACGATACCGCTGTCAGTTATCGAGCTGCTCTTGGTTTCAGTTTCGAAAAAACATGGGGCAAGTGGTACAATCGCACCCTGCTTACTTCAGGCTGGAGTTTAAGAGAGGACTACACCCAAACCCATGTGGCATTTTCTCCTTTACACAAACGGAATTCCTTTTGGTTTACCGATATCCGCACGAGAATGGGTTATACCCCGAATGAAATGCTGCACATCAGTGCAGGAATCGATAATCAGTTTTTTGGTGAAGGCTATCGTTCACTGATTCAAGGTGACCAAGTTGCTCCGAATCCCTTCGTTCAGTTCCGGATGAATTTTTGGAACCTCGAATACGGTTTGCTTTATCAGTTTTTACACGATAATAATCTGACAAGCAAAACTCGTGACTGGAAATACAATACCACCCATTATCTGAGTATGAATATCGGGGCAAATTTCAATGTCATGCTTTTGGAATCGGTCATTTTCCAGTCGAAAGACAGTACTTATAACAGAGGCTATGAAGTCGAGTACTTAAATCCCTTTGTTTTCTTTCGCCCACAGGAATACAGTTTGGGATCTACAGACAATGTATTGCTCGCACTGCAATCATCTTTTTATTTCTCCAACAAAAAACATTGTGTATACTTCCAATTACCACTGGACGAATTTGTATTGAAAGAAATTACCAAACGTTCCCAATGGTGGGCAAATAAGTACGGATTACAATTGGGAGTCAAAGGTCAATTTAAACGCTGGTCTTACCTTCTCGAGGGAAATTTGGTCCGGCCTTACACTTTCTCACATATTTCTTCGGGACAAAACAACGGTTCTCTCGGTTTGCCACTTGGACACTATCTTGGGGGCAATTTTGCCGAACTGATTGCAAGCGCCCAGGTACCATTCCGAAATTTTCAATTGACTCTTTTTTCATCTTTCTACCTGAAAGGGTATGATGATTCTTCTGTCAGTTACGGGGGAGATATTTACAAAAGCTATACTTCACACCCTAAAGAATTCGGAAATACAATAGGTCAGGGCCTCACCCAGCGTGCCGTATCATTTCAGGCAAATGCTTCTACTACATTGAATAGACTGCAATTGGAACTATATGTGCAAGCCGGGTTGCAATATTGTTGGGGTGAAATGGATTCAAGCACCAATCCGCTGGTTTGTTTAGGAATCAGGAGCAAGCTGTTTAACGAACGAAAAATCCGGTAATAAAAAAAGGATCTCATTGCTGAAATCCTTTCTTCGTTAACCTTCATCAACACAAAACATTTAGATTTGAATCGAACCGAGATTTTTGATCTGGCCTTTGGAAACCGTTATGTTTTGTATACTCTTTTGAGATGCTTCCACTTCACCTAATGCTCTCGCCTCAATCTTCAAAAGATAGGTTCCATCCGGAACTCCTTTAATTAAAAAATACCCGTTCGCATTTGTATAAGTACTTGCATGGTTAGAAGCATTACTTAAACTAATTGCTGCTTTCGTTGCACCGCTAATGTGACCCTGAACACCGGTACTCGGGTCAGAAATTTCAGTCAGGACCGGATTCAGTTCATATCCTCCGTTGGTTTGATTAATGGACGATCCGACATTGAAATCCAATAAAACACTTGATGTTACTCCACTGCTTACCTGGCAATGAATCGGTACTTCAACCTGGTGGGAATAATTGGAGCTAAATGATAAACTCACCGTGTTCAGACCATTTGAACCATTGAATGACAAACTGTTCTCGCCGCTAAATGTCAACCGCAGTTTGGTGTATGTCCCTGGTTGAACAGTTGTAGCACTTGCAATGGTAACCTCAGATCCATTAGTCAGATCCAGAATATTGATCTCCTGGGTGCTTTCATTGATAGTAAGCCAGCCGGAATTTTCCAAATACGCTTCCACCTTGATGATTTCAACATTCAGGGCAACAAAATCCCCCGGTGAATCCGTCATTCTAACTTCCATTTGGCCCTGAGAGACTTTATTGTCTTTCTTACATGATTGAATAGTGAACCCTACACAAACAACCAACAACATGAATACCAGTATCCTTTTCATAATCGTGGATTTAATTCCGCCGGGACTTTTACGAAGTTTGTGCCAAAGGCAATCCGGAACCGTAAAACACTGTCGAAACCAATAATAAACAAAGGGTTTTCTAAAAGAACATCAACCGGGCATGTTTAGGAATTGGTATGTTAATCTTATCAAAATGAAATGATGATTTTCAATATGAATAATTTTTGAGCAAAAAAAGAGGGAGGCTTACCACTTCCTCCCTCAAACTAACACACCTATGACCCGATTTTTGAGTATTCAAAAAGAAACTCATTACCTGATACAGAACAAAGGTATCTTTAAAGTTAAATCAAATACC
>CAMPIU010000097.1 GCA_946886545.1 uncultured Flavobacteriales bacterium
ATTACTTGTACTAACTAAACTTAGGGTATTACAAATATCTGCGCACTCATACGAAATCCCGAAATCCAACCTGGACTTACGAAACAACACAAGTCCAAGGCCAAATGCCATCATTGAATTATTCAATATTATCGATCAGGCTGAAAAAACTGAATCACCGGATGAACCAGGCGGTAAAAAGATTTCCAATCCGGATAAAAGATCAAGTGCAAGCGACAGTATCGCCGTATTGAAATTGCTAAATGAAGCACAGCCCATCGCCCATTCCGATTATAAAAAAGCCTTCAAACTGACAACCGAAGCCATGCAAATCGCGGAGGCTACGAAAGACAAAGAACTTATGGGAAGGGTGCAAAACTCCATGGGAAACCTCTATTGGTTTTCGGGAGATTATACTCATGCATCGGAATATTACATTCACGCGCTCAAGAATTTCCAGAAAACCAAAAACCAGAGTCAGATTGCAGAATGTTACCGCAACATCGGCTGGATTTACCTTGGTCAGAAGAAATACGAGTTGTCCGAAGAATACTTATTGAAATCCTTAAACCTGAACATCAGGATTGACAATAAAAAACGGATCATTATCAACTATGACGACCTGGCAAACCTGTACCTCACTTCAGAGCAATATGAAAAAGGATTAAAATCTTGTGAGAAGTCGCTCAAACTCGCAAAACAATACAAGCTCTCCGATGCGATTGGAACGATTCATGTGACCATTGCTCAACTGAACTATAAACTGAACCGGATAGCTGAATCCGAAAAAGGATACCACACGGGAATCGGCATATTATCCAAAATCCCAAATGAATCCTACAATTTATGCCTGGGGTATCTGGGTTTAGCGAAAGTTAAGGACAAGCAAGGCAAATTAACAGAAGCCCTGCCCCTGTTTGAAAAAGCCATTTATCTTGCCCGGGAACATAATTTCCCTCCGGAACTGGCAGAGGGTTATTATTTGGCTTCCAAGATCTACAAAACACAAAATCAATTTGGCAAAGCCTATGAATACATGGAGCTTTATGCCGAAACCAATGATTCGGTGAATGCGCGAAACAACCGGAATTACATACAGGAAATGGGTGCCAAACTGGAGTATGAGCAAAATAAACTTCAGATCAAATCATTGGAACAGGAACAAAAATTATCGGACGTGCAACTTGAGCGGGAACGCAATTTCAAGATCTTCCTGATCGTGGTGATCTTCTTTTTGTTTCTGCTCGGTTTCTATATTTACCGCTCATTTCTACGCAAAAAGAAGGACAACCAAATCATCGCGAAAGCCTACCTGGAAATTGAAATAAAAAACAAAGATATTTCCGACAGTATCGAATATGCCCTTCAGATTCAGCAAGCACGCTTACCACACGTTGCATCCATTCAAAATTGTTTTCCGGAGTTCTTCGCCCTGTATCTTCCACGCGATATTGTAAGCGGAGATTTTTATTGGTTCACAGAAACGGAAAACGGGAAGAAAATTTTCGCGGTTTCCGATTGCACCGGCCATGGAATTCCCGGAGCGTTTATGAGTATGATGGGAATTGACGGATTGAACTACGCCATTCTTGAAAAACGCATCGAGAGTTCCTCTCAAATCCTGAATCACGTAAACAAATTCATCATTGAATCACTGAAACAGGATTTGGATACAACAAAGAACCGGGATGGGATGGACACCGCTATCTGCATTTTTGAAAAGGACCTTAGCAGCGTGAGATATTCGGGGGCCAACAGACCTTTGTGGTTAATCCGCGATCAGGAACTGATCCAATATTCACCAGATAAAATGTCCATCGGAGGAAACAATTATTCCGATTATGAATTCACGGAAGTAACCATTCCACTTCAAAAAGGAGATTCCATTTATTTGTTCTCTGACGGATATCCGGATCAGTTTGGCGGTGAACGAAATAAAAAATTCATGACCAAAAATCTGAAACAATTACTCCTTCAAATTACACACCTGTCGTCCAAAGAACAAGAAGAAGCTCTTCAATCAAATTTACAAAGCTGGAAAGGAGCCCTTCCTCAAATTGATGATATTATCCTCGTAGGAATCAAACTTTAATGGTATGAAAATTTCGCTTGTTGTTTTGTTGTTCATTCTTACAACTAAATTATCGGCTCAACATGGACCGGTATTTCCGCAGCCAATAAATATGGTACAAACGGATGAAAAGTTTGTTTTCAACGGTCGGCTTACTCTGGCAAGTAATGAAGATTCAAAAACCCTCTACCCTTATCTCCAGGAATTGTTCGGACGGAATTCCGTGCACTTGGAATTGAGTTCCACCAAAGATGCAGCGATCCGGTTGCAGCGAATTCAAACCTTTGTTTATACGGAAGGTTATCAGTTGACTGTTACAAATACCGGTATAGAGATCCAATACAGTAACTATCAGAGTTTATGCAATGCTTTTCAAAGCCTAAACCAATTGATCCTAAATCCGAAGGAACTTATGGGAATCCGGATTTCCGATCAACCTGCTTTTTCTTATCGGGGAGTTCATCTGGATTGCAGCCGTCATTTCTTTACTATCGGTGAATTGCAGAAATTCATTGATCAAATGGCCAAACTAAAATTCAATCGCTTTCATTGGCACTTGACAGATGATCAGGGCTGGAGGATTGAAATCAAAAAATACCCGAAACTGACCAGCGTTGGCGCCTGGAGAGACAGCACCCTGATCGGTCATTTCAGTAAACAACCCATTGAATACGAATATCAAAAATACGGCGGATTCTACACCCAGGAAGAAGCAAAACAATTAGTCGAATATGCACACATCCGTGGAATTGAAATCATCCCCGAAATTGAAATGCCCGGTCATGCAAGAGCTGCACTGGCCGCCTACCCGGAACTCAGCTGCACGGAAAAACAACTTCCGGTTGTTGGTACCTGGGGAGTTTTTGATGATGTATTCTGCAACCAGGAGAAAACGCGTTCTTTTCTGAAAGATGTGCTGGACGAAATTATTGAGATTTTTCCTTCGCAGGTAATCCATATAGGTGGAGATGAATGTCCCAAAGTGAATTGGGAGAAATGCCCTAAATGCAAGGAAATCATGACTACATACCATTTAAAGAACAGTCATGAACTTCAGAGTTTTTTTATACGGGATATTGAAAAGCACCTTAACTCAAAAGGTAGAACCATTATTGGCTGGGATGAAATCCTGGAAGGCGGATTGGCCCCAAATGCACAGGTAATGTCGTGGCAAGGTATTGAAGGTGGAATTGCTGCAGCAAAACAAAAGCACCAGGTGGTAATGACTCCCACTTCCTATTGTTATTTCGATTATTATCAAAGCGGTCATCCATCCGAACCATTGGCAATAGGTGGTTATCTTCCATTGGAAAAAGTCTATCAATTCAATCCTTTAAATGGATTAGAGGACGAATACAAGCACTACATTTTAGGCGGACAAGCAAACCTCTGGACGGAATATTTACCGAACATCCAGGCTGTTGAATACAATGCCTATCCACGTTTGGTAGCTATGTCCGAAGTACTTTGGAATCAAAGTAAAATCCCCTATCCTGATTTCGTTACCGCACTGTCGAACTATTATCTGCCGCAGTTACGAAAAGACGGGGTGCGTTTTTCCACATCATTTTTAGATCCGAAATTAGAGATCAGACCTTATAAAACCGGTGTAAGTTATGGACTCATCAAACCTGTAGATGATGTTGTTTTCTCCTTGAACAATGAAGTTGTAAGTGGAATCAACATCGAACGAACCGAACAAGTTAAAGAAAGCCGATACCTGATCCATTCCAATATCGGAGATCAGGAAATGCGCGTTTGTGATTACACTTTTACCTCGCACCTTGCACTCGGAAAACGGGTAGAATTTAATACCAAACCACACGAAAAATATAATCACAACGGGAGTCTGGGATTGACAGACGGCGTTGTAGGCAGGAAACCCTGGAAAGGAAATGAGTGGTTGGGATTTAATAACGACACCATTCAATTTATACTGGATCTGGAAACGATAACTGCGTTCAGCAAGATCGAGATTGGAACTTTGAATGACCCCGGTTCCTGGATCTATCGACCGGAAAGATTCCAAATTCAAGTTAGTTCAGACGGAAAGAAATACAAAACAGTGGCAAAATCAAAAATGAACGGCGACCTCATTCGGGTAGCAAAAAAAATGAAAGCCCGATATATCAAAGTCACCATTTACAATAAAGAACTGATTCCTCCGGGACAAACCGGTGCAGGTTTTACACCCTGGACATTTATCAACGAACTCATCTTATCCAAATGAAAGTAGAAATTTGTGCAGGCACGCTGGAAACTGCCCGTATTGTCAGCAAACAGCCAATCGACCGGATTGAAACATGCATTGCTTTGGAACAAGGCGGATTAACACCTTCAAAAGCCATGGTTTCCTGGATCCACAACACCTTTCATCTGGAACAGCATGCACTGATCCGTGTTCGGGCAGGTGGTTTCGTTTATAATTACGATGAAATAGTGGTGATGCGCGATCAAATTCTGGAATTAAAAGATTCCGGGATTAAAGGGCTTGTGGTTGGTGCTCTTACGAAAGATTTCAAATTGAATTTCGAAGCTTTGGAAACCTGGAAACGGACTGCACCAAATGTCGATTTCACCTTTCACCGGGCATTTGATCACATTGATGATTGGAAGACAGCAATGGACCAATTGATAAAAATGGGTTTTAAGCGCATTTTATCCAGTGGTTCCGATCTGAGTGTTGCTCATGGAATAAGTCGTTTAAAAGAGCTTGTTTTGTATGCAAACGGACGCATAGAGATTATGGCAGGCGGCGGCGTGAAAGAAGAATTGATTCCGGAACTCAAAGCAACAGGTGTCGATGCCATTCATTTTTCCGGAACTTCCAAAGTAATCGTTGAATCGGGAACTGCATTTGAGGAAAGCTTGCTCCTTCCGGATGAAAATAAACTCACCTCAATTTTAGCAGCTATTCAGGCGTAAATTATTTTATCCGGGTCAGATTAGAATTTCAGAATTCGCGTTTTAACGAACTCCAAATCTCTCCACAAAAAAAAGTCCCGATCTCCATCAGCTGACAGAAATCGGGACTTCATTATTTCAAATGTTATTAATTCTTGATCAACTTGAAAGATTGTGTAGCACCTCCTACTTCAATGTTCAGGAAGTAAACTCCCTGCGCTTCAGTTGAGATGTCGAAAGTAAGACCACTGGTTGTTTGTGGTTTTTCTTCACGGATCATTCTTCCGGTTACATCGCGAATTACAAATGATTTTAAGTTCACTTCTTTATTGAAAGAAACGGTGATCTTTCCATTTGAAGGATTCGGGTAAACCGAAACATCTTCAAAATTCAAATCATCAATTCCCAAATTGGAAATGTTTACACATGCACTTGTATCGGAACAACCCAATCGGGTTACGATAACAGCGTATGATCCATTTGCAGGAGCAATAAACGATTGGCTGGTTGCACCTGAAATAACACTATTTCCGTTTCCACAATTGATCCACTGATATTGTGCTGTTCCCTGAGCCGAAGAAATCGTAGTTCCGGCAACAGTTGTATTCAGGTTCAGAGTTGTTTGAGTTACCGTAACTGACACACACGTTCCTGCTGTTACACAACCTCCTTCTCCTCTTACAAAATAAGTTCCCGGTGCAGAAACATTAATAGATGTTCCCGAACCTGCAGATGTTCCTCCGCAAGATGCAGAATACCATTCCCATCCTGTAGCATCATTCAATGTTCCGGCTGTAACAGATAAGGTTGTTGAACCACCAGGACAAATCGCTGTTGTTCCACCGATTGTAGCTGACGTCGGAGGTGTACATGGTGTAGTTGGAGTATAACAAATTTCAAGTCCCCATGAAGCCAATGCACCACCATCCTGGTTAAATGCATCCGAAATCGTTAAGATCCAGTTTCCACTCATATTTTGACCATCCAAAGCAGACAATGCACCAGTCGGGATATAGAAACCTCCACCAACAGGCGGACAAGGAAGTGTTGCCGTTGAAGCTTCATCATCATAATTCAAATTAAAATCAGCTTCATTATTACATGGATTATCCATCAACGTAACTACCGTTCCGGTCGGGCTAGTCAATGTAATCGTTAAATCACTAATGTAAGAATGCGTTCCTGTCAGATTAACAACATTGATATCGTTAATTGTTCCACCCGTTGCAATATTTAATGTGGAAGTAACTGTTGGCGTTCCTGATGCGGAAATAGTAACAGGAACATTCGTTGAATTGAAGGTGGAACAAGAAGCAGTTGTAAACGAGAACGTTGCCGATGCAACCGGAGCGGAACAAGAATTCAATGTTTCAACTTTCCAGAAGTAAGTTGTAGCAGCGCTCAGTAAAGTAGCTGTGTAAGTTGGAGAAGTTAAACCCGTTGCACTTTCAACCACCGATGTAAATGCTGCATCCGTAGCAATTGTAATGTTGAACTGTACACCAACTCCCGCATTTGTCCAGGTCATAGACGGACTTACAGGAACACTTGTTGCAGCGTTAGCCGGACTAGTTAGGGTTGAGGCAACAACACCCGAAGTTGAAATCAGTACAGTACCATTTGTAAAATGAGGTCCTGATGTTGAAGTGCCATCTACTGTCAGGTTATACGTTCCCGGACTTGCACCGGCAGTATTACTGATTGTCATAGTAGCATTTGTTCCCGGAGTTGCCGGGTTCGGAGTAAAGGTAACTGTTGTTCCGGCAGGATTTCCGGTTGCTGATAAGGTAACAGGATCCGTATATGAACCAATTTGTCCGACAACCACTGTAAATACCGCATCAGTTCCCTGGCAAGCCGAAACAGAAGTGTTTTGTAAATTCAGGGTATAATCATTTGTTGATGCAGTAATTGCGAAAACGTTATTTGAAACATCGAAGAATGTTCCGTTTTCACACATCACCATGATGATCGCAGTTGTAGTTGCCGTATTCGGCACGGTGATCATTTGTGATCCGTCATTCGGAACATCATTAGCGATTACCGAAAATGAAGCACCGCCGTCTGTAGAGATCAATACATCCACATTAGCACATGAAACCGGAGCCAGATCGGTATTTGCAACAGACCAGGTTACTGTTTGAGTTGAATTACCGGGCCAGCTGATTCCTGAAGCCGTAGGATAATTTACGATAAAAGGTCCTGCAGCTGTTGTAGTAGTGATGATCAAATCTTCATGATCATTACATCCGCCATTTGCTTCATTATCTCTAACCGTACAGCGGAAATTCATTGTTCTGTTTACCGTCGGAAGTACTTCCCAGGTAAATGGTCCGTTAGACATTAAACTCGCAATGGAAGGGAAATAACGAGTACCACTTGCCGAAGGAGTTCTTGAACGGAAGTTTGGTCCGTTTGTAGAAGTTCCAACCGGTGGTTGAGTGGAATTTTGGTTGTCCATTTGTTCCCAGCAATACGTCAATACATCTCCATCCGGATCGGTTGCAGTTGCAGTCAGGGCAAACGGAGTATTTGCAGGTACAGTTACACTTCCTACAGTTCCGGTAATTGTTGGTGCAGCCTGACTTGGGATCACTGTAGAAACAGCACAGCCATTTCCTGTACCACCTAAGAACACATGCATTTCATTCATATTTACTCCATGGAAATGATCATCTGAATTCGGCTGGACATTTTGAGGTGAGCAAATTCCTGCATAAGCCATGATTGAGCTTCCGGAACCAGGTTCCATGGCTGTTGCGCCATTTGCGTTTCCTGAACAAGAACCTGCATTTCCTCTGAAACTATGGTTTCCGGAAAACTGGTGTCCCAATTCATGAGCTACATAATCGATATCAAAAGGATCTCCAACCGGAGCGCCTGAACCGGTTACCCCGCTTGCTTTCTGGCTGTTCACACACACAACACCCAAACCGGCAAGCCCGCCTGAATTTGTTCCAAAAACGTGTCCTACATCATAATTTGCAGCACCAATGTTTGTATTGGTATAAGTCTGGTTCTGATTGATCATCGTTCCCGGGTTTCCGTTTGTAAACGGATCCGTTCCCGAGTTAGTAAAGATCAAAATGTTATTGTTAGCAATGATCGTCATAGTTACAGCCAAATCACGCATGTAAACCCCGTTTACTCGGTTCATGGTAGTAACTTGAGCTGCCTGAGCCAAAGCCACTGTTCCGCCGTGAAAAGCAGTGTATTCTCCGGTAGCTGATAATGCCAAGCGGTAAGTGCGTTTTGTACAGTTACCAAAGCTTTTTACAATATTATCATTCGACCCTTTGATCGCAGTTGGAAGTTCTTCTTCCAGGTGACAAGTGAAAATTTTGTCTGTAGTGAAATCGGTTCTGGAGTAAACCAGGTAGTTTTCAATATCACCCCCTCCAAAAGAATACGGATCAATAAACAAGGTTGGTTTCCCGGGAACTAAAGTCATTGCATGGAAACCTTGAGGAGTTAAATCAAACTTCACTACCTCACCGGAATTATCCATGGCAACTCCGTCAAAGGAACGGATTTCGGGAAATTGAGCAGCCAGGCCTAAGGACATGGTTTCATTTTCATGAACCTGGTAGCTTCCAACGGTACCATCCGGTTTCGGAAGTTCCAGGAAAACAGGAATGTAATTAGGGTCATCAATACGCTTAACCTGCGACAAAACCTGATGCATTTTCGCAAGGTCCAGTTTAAAGGTTAAGAATTTCGTCGGTTTGATGTAACGGGTTCCGTTTACGGGAATTTCGCTTTCCGAAATCATTTTCCAAGTGCCTTTTTGCGCCTTTGTAGTTTGCGAAAAACTAACAGAACATAGCGATACACTTAAAAAAAACACGCCGGAGAGTAGTATTTTTCTTTTCATAAGAGAGTAATTAGAGCACTGACTTTACAATTTAAATTAGTTTCTCAAATAACTTTTAAC
>CAMPIU010000098.1 GCA_946886545.1 uncultured Flavobacteriales bacterium
GTATAAAGCAGTTCTTGATTATCCATCGAGAGAAAGACGCTTAGGAATGGTATCCGAGCAATTATAAAAAATTCTATGAAAAACATCCTATCAATTTTATTTCTTACGTGTGCTCTTTCGTCTTTCGGACAAGTAGATCCGGTCGACACAACAGCCGTAAATACTTCTACAGATAAAAATGATTCGATCAAATCAACCGCCACCACAATCGGCGGCGGACTGGATTTCAATTACGCAAAAACAGAAAAATACATACTAGGACCCATTCGCATTGAAGGAGCTGACAATTTTGACCCGCAAGCCATTAAATTAATTGCCGGTTTGAGACAAGGAGAAAGTATCACCATTCCTTCCGACAAAATCAGTAATGCGATCAAAAATCTATGGGAAGAGGGGCTGTTCTCTCAAATCTCCATTGAAGCCGAAAAAGAAGTCGCAGGAGTTATTTACCTGGTTATTAAATTGACACCACGACCAAAACTATCACGTTTCAGATTTACGGGTGTTTCAAAAAGAGAAGTGGATAAGATCCGCGAAGAAGTGGACTTGTCATCCGGTCAAACAATCACTGAGAACCTGGTATTCAAAACAAAAAACAAGATTCGAGGTTATTTTCTTGAAAAAGGTTTTAATAATGTTCAGGTAAGCATTACACAGGTTCAGGATACTTTGATCAACAATTCTGAAATATTCTTCATTGATATTGATAAGGGTAAAAAAGTCAAGATCAAACATATTACATTCGACGGAAACACCTCCGTTAAACCGTGGAAGCTGCGCAGAGCGATGAAGGATACCAAAAGAAAATCCATTATGCGGATCTTCAAACGCTCAAAGTTCAATTCTACGGCTTATATAAGAGACAAAGAAGCCGTTTTGGATAAATTCAGAGCAGTTGGATTGAGAGATGTTCGTTTCTCTGTGGATTCCGTTTACAAAATAAACAATAGAAACCTCGGAATCTACCTGAAAGTAGAAGAAGGCCAAAAATACTATTTCGGTGATATCACATGGATCGGAAACACCAAATTTAGTTCAGGTGTCCTGGACACCGTTCTGGGTGTCAAATACGGTGATGTTTACGACAAACCTTTGTTAGATCAACGTTTATTTCAAAGCCCTGACAACAGAGATATCACATCTCTTTATATGGACAGAGGCTATTTGTTCTTCCACGTGGATCCAGTAGAAACCGGAGTTAAGGACAATCACATCAATTACGAAATGCGCATTGTTGAAGGTAAAGAGGCACGTGTCAAAAACATCATCATCAAAGGAAACTATAAAACAAACGAGCATGTTATCCGCCGTGAGATCCGTACAAAACCAGGCGATCTGTTCAGCCGGAATGACATTATCCGTACGCAGCGCGAATTAGCTCAGTTAGGATATTTCAATGAGCAGGGATTCCAGGTAAACCCTATTCCGAACCCACAGGACGGGACAGTTGATATCGAATACATCGTAGAAGAAAAATCTGCTGATCAAATTGAACTTTCAGGTGGTTATGGTGCCGGGCGTGTTATCGGAACCCTGGGACTTACCTTTAGTAACTTCTCAGTTAAAAATATTTTCAAACCAAATTCATGGAGTCCGCTTCCAACAGGCGACGGACAAAGACTTTCTATTCGTGCACAAACGAATGGCCGGATTTATCAGGGATATAACTTCTCTTTCACAGAACCGTGGTTGGGTGGAAAAAAACCGAATTCCTTTACTTTTTATTTAAATCATACTTCTTTCTCTTCAAGTTTGACTTTAAAGAAACGCGATCCTAGTTATTCAGGAGTCGGAATCACTGGAATGGGTGTTGGTTTGGGAAGACGTAAAAAATTCCCGGATGATTATTTCAGTGCATACTATGAATTGGCTTACCAATACTACGATGTTCGAAATTACTCTTCTTTGTTCCCAAGCTTTAACGATGGGTATGCAAACGATATCAGTTTGAAATATGCATTGCAGAGAAACTCGATCAATTCACCGATCTATCCGACAGAAGGATCTAAAATTTCATTTACTGCAAAAGGAACTCTTCCTTACTCTTTAATGGATGGGAAAAAAGATTTCAGCACTATGTCTGCCCAGGAAACATTCAAATACCTGGAGTACTATAAATTGAAATTCACGTTTGAATACTATTTACCGCTTTCACCGGATAAAAAACTGGTGTTGATGCCACGAATCGGATTCGGTTATATGGGTGCATACAACGCGGCCAAGGGATTAACTCCATTCGAACGATTCAGTATGGGAGGTAGTGGTCTTTCGGGGGTAAATCAGTTTGGAGGTCGTGAGATCATTGCGCTAAGAGGATACGACGACAATGCCTTGTCTTCCAGCGGCGGAGATCCGATCCTTGCAAAATATACCATGGAATTACGTTACCCGATTTCATTAAATCCACAAGCTACTTTCTACGTACTAGCATTTGCGGAAGCCGGAAATACTTTTACCAGTTTCAAAACCTTCAATCCGTTTAATGTGAAACGAAGTGTTGGTGCGGGTGTGAGAATCTTCCTGCCAATGTTTGGTATGCTAGGATTGGATTATGGTTGGGGCTTCGACAAATTAGACAAGCACTCTTCAGGTTACGGAGGATCAATAGATCAATCAATCGATTCTAAAGGTTATTTCCCTAAATTCACATTCACCATCGGTATGAATCTTGGTGAACTTTAAAACAATAAAAATGTTATCTTCGTCGTTCTTTCAGATTTCGCCTATGAAAACTCTTGTTTTATGTTTCTTAATGGTCTTTGGCATGACCTTTGTCAGCTCAGCTCAGAAGTACGGTTATATCGACTCGGAATTTATTCTGGGGAAGATGCCGGAATATAAAGAGGCTAAAGAACGTTTAGATAAATTAGCCGAACGTTGGACCAAAGAAATCGAAGAGCGTTATGAGATGATCAAAAAGAAAAAGGAGAATTTTCTGAGAGAGGAAAGTTTATTGCCTGCCGAAGAGAAAACAAAACGCGAAGAAGAAATTAAAACACTGGAGTCTGAAGCAATGCAAATGCAGCAAACACGCTTCGGAGTTTCCGGAGATTATTTCCAAAAACGACAAGAATTAATTAAACCGATTCAAGACCGGGTTTATGAAGCAATGCAAACTGTTGCATCAAAACGAAATTATAGTTTTATCTTTGACAAGTCAAATCAAAGCAACCTTGTTTACGCCGATAGCAAATTTGATATCAGCGACGAGGTTCTGAGAGAAATGGGTGTTAGCACCAAATAAGAGAAAGCAAAGCTTGGAACAGCTCACAAGCTGATATATTCAAAAGCAATGCAGTAAACAAAAACAACGAAACAAAAACCAAAAATGAAAAAAATCCTATTTGCCCTGGCACTGACTGTATGTGCAATCGCAACTACCCAAGCTCAATCAAAAATCGGGCATGTGAGATCACAAGCATTATTAGACACAATGCCTTCCCGAAAAGCAGCAATCAGAGAAATCAAAGAAATTGAGAATGCCGGTTTGAAAGAGTTGAAAGAAGCAGACAGTGTTATTCAGGTTACCTATATGGAATATCAGAAAAAGATGCCTACAATGTCTGAAACGGTAAGACAATATGAGGAAAACCGTATTCGTCGTATGCAGCAGAATTTGGAAGAGCGTCAACAGCAAATTGATCAGCAATTGCAAATGATGACTCAGGAAATGAACAATGTAATTCTTGACCGTGTTAAAAAAGCAGTGAATATCGTTGCAACAGCTAAAAAGTTCAACTATATCATTGATGAAAGTACAACACTTTACTCTGCCGGAGGAGTTGATGTGACTAACGAGGTAATCGTTGAGTTATTGAAATTGGAAGCAGAAGCTAAAAAAACAGGTAAGTAATACCAAGATTTGCACATAGGGGCGCGATTAATCGTGCCCCTATGTATTTAACAGACTTTAATTACCATGGTAATTATTTAAATCGTACCTTTGTTTCATGAAACGCCAATCATTTGTAAAAGGTATGTTAGGATTTGCAGCATTGGGTGGATTAACTTCCGTTGGTTCACTTGGAAAATTATTAACTGAAGAAGATTATATCTATCCGGTATTGTTTATCGGTCACGGATCTCCGATGAACGGGATCGAAAACAACCATTTCTCCAAACAATGGAAAAGTGAAGTTGAGCATTTACCCAATCCGAAACTGGTATTGGTCGTTTCAGCGCATTGGTTAACAAACGGGACTTATATTACGGCAATGGAAAAACCACAAACAATCCATGATTTCGGTGGTTTCCCGGATGAACTGTTTGCTGTTCAATATCCGGCACCCGGAAGCCCGGAATGGGCAAAACAAACAAAGGACCTCGTAAAGAGCACCACCGTTGGTTTGGATCACGAATGGGGCTTGGATCATGGAACCTGGACAGTTGTGCGCCACATGTATCCGGAAGCAGAAATTCCGGTGATTCAGTTTTCGATCGATTACAATAAACCGGCAGCATATCATTACGCCTTGGCTCAGGAACTAAAAGAACTTCGCAAGAAAGGTGTACTGATCATCGGAAGTGGAAATATGGTCCATAATCTGCGTATGGTCGCATGGGATAAACTAAACACTTCCAATTATGGGTTTGATTGGGCAATTGAGGCAAACGAGACCTTTAACAAACTGATCGTTGACCGGAACCATCAAGCCCTAATTGACTATCAGAAACTGGGACAATTTGCTCAGTTGGCCATTCCAACACCGGATCATTATTATCCGATGATCTACAGTCTAGGCCTATCGAACGAAAAAGATGAGATCGCACTATTCAACAATGAATTGGTTGGAGGATCTTTGAATATGACCTCGGTTCGATTTGGGTAAAACAGAAACGTTGTGTACTTTTGAGCCATGTCAGTGAAAGGTCCAATTGGTGTTTTTGATTCCGGATACGGCGGTTTGACCGTTTTGAAGGAAATGCGTGAGAAGTTACCTGATTACGATTTTCTTTACCTGGGAGATAATGCCCGGGCCCCTTATGGTTCAAGAAGTTTTGATGTCATTTATCAATATACCTGGCAAGCCGTTCAAGCTCTATTTGACAGAGATTGCTCACTAGTTATATTAGCATGTAATACTGCATCTGCGAAAGCCCTGCGCAACATTCAGCGAATTAAACTACCGGAACTGCATCCCGACAAACGCGTATTGGGTGTCATCAGACCCAGTACCGAGGAATTGGACAAGCACACCAAAACAAAACATGTAGGCGTTTTAGCGACTGAAGGAACCATTCGTTCAAACAGTTATCAAATAGAACTTGCGAAGTTTGCTCCCGACCTCGTTGTCAATCAGCATGCCTGCCCAATGTGGGTTCCCTTAATTGAGAACAATCAATTCGACACTCCAGGAGGAGTCTATTTCATTCAGAATGATTTGGTTTCGATACTGGAGAAGGATCCCAAAATTGATACCATTCTATTGGGATGCACGCACTACCCTATTTTACTGGAACAATTACAGCGCTTGCTTCCCGAACATATTGAAGTATTGGCCCAAGGGAAAATTGTGGCAGAAAGTTTAGCAGATTATTTGGTTCGGCATCCTGAAATGGATGCAAAATGCTCCAAAGGCGGTTCCGTTAGATACCTTACAACAGAAAGCGCACGCGCATTCAGTGAAAAAGCTTCTCTTTTGATGAATGATCAAATTGAAGCAGAACATTTAACATTACATTAAACACCTAATCCCTTGACTTTAGAAATAATCGGATATTTTTTAGCACTTTTCGTAGGACTGGTTATCGGAACACTCGGAGGAGGCGGATCTATTTTGGCGGTGCCGATTTTAGTGGTTTTTTTCCAAATGGAGCCACAAAACGCAACCGTTTATTCACTTTTTATTGTCGGTGTGACCTCTTTATTTGGGGCCATTCAGCATTTTAAATCCAAACTGATCAATCCAAAAAACACCTTGCTCTTTGGGATTCCGGCTGTGATCAGTATTTCACTCACACGTCTACTGGTTGTTCCGGCACTTCCTCCTATCATTCGTTTCGGAGAACACATTGTGTTTGAAAAGAACACTTTTATTATGTCCCTCTTTGCGATTCTTATGATACTTGCAGCCATCCCGATGATCAGAGGTCAAAAAGAACATCCTGCAACAAAAAAGAACAGACCCGTTATCCTGGTGATCTTTGGAATTATTATCGGTTTCATTAGTGGTTTGGTAGGTGCCGGCGGTGGGTTTATGATCATTCCTTCCCTTTCTATCTTCATGAAAGTTCCGATAAAGAATGCCATTGCAACTTCCATCGCAATAATTGCCATCAATTCTCTTAGCGGTTTCACGGCAGAGCTATTCAGTCCCAGTTTGGAATTAAATTGGATCATCCTGCTTGGTTTTACTTTAATTGCAACCGCAGGATTAATCATCGGATTAAAGTTCAATCACAAAATCCAATCCACCAACCTCAAGAAAGGCTTCGGAATATTTGTACTTCTGATCGGTATTTCGATTATTGTTACTGAAATTATTTCAGGACGCTAAAACAAAGCTATACTCAAAGTAAATTTGGCGGTGATGTTGTCTTCTACCTTAGGAGAAATAACTCCTCCCGCGTAGTGGTAAAACCCACCTATTCCAAAACCGATCTGATTAAATATTAAAACACTGTTTGCGAGCAATCCGGTTTCCGCATACCCTTTATCCAGCGAATTAAATGCAATTGAGTGACGACTCATGTCTTCCTTGCTTCCGTATCCGATTGCATGATGAATTGCTAACTGTGGTCTGGTCCATTTCTTATTCGTTTTAATCGCTTTGAAATCGAATCGTGTGAATAAGGCGGTCATACGAGAAGAATAATAAGTAGCAGCGATCATACTTTCGAAAGTGTTTGCCGCAGACAATTTCCACATCCCTCCGGTACCTTGTCCAACCTGCTGCAATAATAAAGGAGAATCGCCCTCAATTACAGTTCCCATTAATACATAAGTTAACTTACCAACTGCACGAATAGGTACAATTTGCTGAACGGCTCCGGTAGCCCGAGTATAATCAATTTTAGCCGCTGTAACCCCAGGTAAACTCTTCGTGACTTTGAATGTAAGAATCGGCCATTTTGACCCCATAGAAACGCGTTTTGTTCCTAAAGACATGACTTTATCACGGATCGCCCAAGTAAGTTCCAAGGAACTTTCAGCAACCTCATAGTGATCTGCGGAACCCATTTCAGGCTTGGACCATTGATAGCGGTAACCTTCTGTAAAGCTGATTCGCTGGTAAGATCCTGAAAGCCGGAATTTCATGCGTGGAAAGACATAACCGGAAAAGGCTACTTCACCAATCCGTTGTTTGTCCATTTGACGAATATAAATATTCCTGTAGAATGAATTTAACTGGGTAATAACCGGTTCAGAAGTTAAGCCGGTTCCTCCGCGCTCCACAATATCCTCCTGATAACGAGCTTCAAAATCCAGGAAATATTTCGGAAACAGGGTTACTTTTCCGTAACCTCCATACTTCCACATTTTATCCTTAAAACCATAGGCAAAGTAACCACCAACGCGGAAACGGGTAGATAACTTATCACTGTTCTCCAATCCGATCCCCAAACGGAAGCCTTCGTAATACATGTAATTCACCAATCTCAAAATGTCAGCCTGAAAATATCCTAATGGAATTTTCCCTTGTAAGAGTGATTGAAGTGTTTTCAGTTTACCTTCCAAATTTTCTTCTTTCGAAAGACTATCCACAAACTCATAAGTTCGTAAATCTTTGTTATCCAGGTCATATTTTCGTTTTTGTTCCCAATGTGTGCTGTCCTTTGTGTTGGCGTCCCGTGCAGTTTCTACAAAAACCGCATTGAACCGTTCATCCTTGAGATCTGCATCCAAAACAACATGATCAATATAGGTATTCCCCTTTCCTACCAGATAAGCATCCTTAATTTTTGAGCTCAATGTTAATCCGGGAGCCACTAATTCCGTAGACAATTTATAGGGGAACCATTTTTTTCCGTCTACAAGTGTATACTCCTGAATAATTCTTGGATGCATTCCTCCTTTATTCTCAGCAGGTTCCGCATTCACTTTTTCCACCGCATATCCACGTGTGTTGATATAAAGGGTTCCTTTCATCCCTTCAAAGTTTTTATCTCTTCTCGGCTGAAAACGGATGGTATATGTGGTATCTCCGGGTGCTGTAATCGTGGTATCCTCAAGGATAAATAAATAACGTCGAATAGATCCTAAGGCTAAAGGATTCAAATAAGATCTTCCCAGGATATCGAACTGATTATCGTAAAAGTTGAAAGATTGTAATTCATTTGCGAAAGTGGAAAACATGGGATCGGAAAAACCCGAAACACGATATGCACTGATTACTTCCTTCTCTTTGAAAGGTGGCTTGAAGAATTTGGTGGATGTACTTTCCAATAAGAAAATATGCTGCTGATCAAAGAATTTTCTCAAGTCAAGCAGGTTGGTATCAGCTGTAGTATCTGAAATCTGTGCTAGTGCATCCTGGTTGATCGTAAATACAAACTTGCTATAGCTGTCATATTTAAAAGCTACATCCGATTTCGGGTGATTCTTCTTTCTGTTTTCAATGGCCAATTCCATAATCCGTTCAGCAGGATTCACTCCCGGCAGGATTACTACCTCATCGATTTCACTGGCTTGTTCCTGCATGAAAACAATCATATCACCTGTGATTTCTATTGTGGTATCGCGGAAACTTGTCATTTTCAAAGTAACATGTGTGTTCCCCGGAGGATTCTCAAAACGACCATCCAAATCAGATAAAAATGGTTTCCCTGTCTTCGGATAGACTTTCACAAAAGGAATAGGAGCATGAGAGATCTCTTCCTGAATCTGTATTTGCTGAGCGAAAAATGTTTGTGTTAAAAGAAGTGTAAATAAGCTAAGTAAAATAT
>CAMPIU010000099.1 GCA_946886545.1 uncultured Flavobacteriales bacterium
GTATATTTGTTATGATTTAGGTGGTTAGGTTAGGTTGATTAGTGAATGGAGTTAGGACGCCCGTCTTAGCTCCATTTACGCTTTTAGGGCTTTGCCAACTCCACGATCGTCCCTTTATTCATCTTCTGCACCTTATATTCAAAGGGTAATCTTTCACGATACAGGTATTTTTTCTGGGTTGATTCAAAAGGACGATAGATATAATAAACATTGTTTCCTTTTATCTGAATATTTTCAGGATACTTAAAATGTAATTCTATCGGAGGTCCCAACTTCCCGGTAGTTGTATTGAAGTGACGTAATTGTGCTTTTCCCGCATTTTCGTAATGAATGAAGATTTCTCCCGTTTCATAATCCTGGATCAAATGTTTTTTCCAGCCGTTTTCTTTTGGCTGCAGATGATAATAGATCGGAATGCTGTCAATTAAATCGCCCTGATAAGAATATTTGAAAAGTAAATTCTTGTAATGATCAAATAGAAAGATCGAATCATTTCGCTCAAAAATCGGTGCATACAGTTCTTTGTAATAGATCGAATTCGTGAAATAATACATCCCTACCCAAATTTCTTTGTCTACGCCGGTTTCATTTTCTTTCTCCTTTGCCCATAATTTGGTTCTCACATCTACCCATTTGAATTCCGAGCGGTATAATTCCATCATCAGATCATCCTGTACTTTGGCTATTTTCCGATAAGTAGAATCGATAATATCGAATGTGAAATAATCAAAGGCAGGATAATTCGGGTTAAAGTTCGAAAAATAGTACTTCGTGAATGATGTATCGACAATCGGGGCAATATACGTCATGTAATACTGTTTCTCAATTTGAGCAATTTGAATTTGACGATTCTTTTCCGTTATCCCGTAGACGTTTTTATCCGTTAAAACATGTGGATTCCCCCTATAATCACGAATTAATTCCTGGCCTTTTTCTGGTAAAGGAATCTCTCCTAGTAGATTGTATCCGTCATAAAGTATGAGTTCCGTTCCTTTTTTCAAGTTTTTCGGATAGGTCAATAAGAGTAAATTATTATCCGGTAAAAATTCAAAATCCGTCACTGATACTCTTGAAGATTCAAAAATTGTATCAGGAACTCCTGTCGGTTTAATCACAACTTCTTCGATCAGATGTTCCTTGCTGTAATGCATTCGCACCCGGATTGTCAGCGTATCGGAAGGCTTTCCTGAAAATACTTTAGTCGGAATCGTTTCCAGCGGATTGAATGCAATATGCTCCAATTCAAAAGTAGTCGCTTCTTTTGTAGATACGCGGAAGTATGCTGCTCCTTTCAGACTTGTATATTGTGCTGTAATTAATGAATCTCCCTGGTATTGGCGGATGTAAACCCTTGAAACCGGATCCCCGTTACTTCTGTCCTTTGCAACAATACGAACGGTAGTTTGGCTGAATACATTTGCCGAAAGCATAAGCAGCAACACCAGGGATAAAATAGATTTCATGGCTACAAATTTCAATAAAGATGCAGTTGATTGCAAATTTCCATAAAAAAGTAGGGGTGAAAAATTTTCCACCCCTACTTTTTTAATTATATTTTGGAAAGCCAGCCGAAACTGTCTTCTACTTTTCCGGATTTCAGATCATCCAGGTAAGCATGAACTTTTAATGAGAAAGTACGTGTTTCAATCGGAGGAAGAATCAGATCTTCATCCCTAAAACCGATCTTTGCAATGTGCGCAATAGTAGCAGCAGTACCTGCTCCAAAAGCTTCAGTCAAACGACCTTCTCTGTGTGCCTGAACAACTTCTGCAACGGAAACCTTGCGTTCTTCAACAGGCATTCCCCATAGTGTTGCAATTTCGACAACAGATCGTTTTGTAATTCCTCTCAGGATCGTATCACTTTCTTCCGACGGAGTAATCAATTTTCCATCAATAACAAACATGACATTCATTGTCCCTGATTCCTCGATGTACTCATGTGTTCTTCCATCAGTCCAAACCAATTGATGGTAACCTTTTTGTTGTCCTAATTTAGCAGGATACAAAGCTGCAGCATAATTACCGGCAGTTTTTGCTCTTCCTACTCCTCCAACTGACGCTCTTGTGTAGAATTCTTCAATTTTCACATTCACAGGTTCGTTGTAGTATGCACCAACGGGACATGCGAAAATCACAAAACGATACGTGTCAGAAGGTTTTATTCCAATATATTCATCAATACCAAACAAAAAGGGTCTTAAGTACAAAGAATAACCTTCTTTGCTCGGGATCCAATTACTTTCGATTTCAACAAATTTCCGGATTAATTCAACGAATACATTTTCGGGAATAACCGGCATGCACATACGTTCGCAGGATTCCTCAAAACGTTTTGCATTCATATCCGGTCTGAAAATTGCTACTTCTCCACCGTCCATTCGGTAGGCTTTCAATCCTTCAAAAATTGACTGTCCGTAATGAAGCACGGATGTGGCCGGGTGCATGGAAAGAGGTCCGAAAGGCTTAATCTCAGGATTTTGCCAAGTTCCATCTTTGTAATCCATAATTAGCATGTGATCTGAAAAAACTTTTCCAAACGGCAGATTTTCCCAATCAACAGTACTTAGTTTAGACTCTTGGGTAAGAGTAACTTTAATGTTGTCTTGTATTATCATAACGACTAATAGTTATGCGAATATACCTAAATTAGTTGACGATTCTATGTGCGTTCCGGAAGTAATTCCAATATTTGTAACAACAAGGATCTTTAATGTAATCAAACAAATGCTTAGAAACACTGCCCTTTCATTGAAAAGCTTTTTGGAAAGCTACCGATTTATAACCATTTTTATCTTTCTCGTTTGCTCCCGGACAATTATCGGACAAACGTATTCTTTTAGCGGTGCAATAGGGAAATATCCTATTTACCTTCAGATGACAATTGATGGCAGCCAGGCAAGTGGTTATTATTTTTACAAAAACAAACTGGTAGATCTTTCGTTAGCTGGAAGTTTTAAGTCAGGACTGGTTACATTGAGTTCTTCTGATGAATACACTGTTGAAACTACAGATCCTGAACTATTTAAATTTAAATGGCCTAGTAAAACAATTCAGGGAACTTGGTTTAAAAAGGGGAAATCACTTCCTCTCAAATTGACGCCTGTGACAGCAAAGGAAACTGCTAGCCCGAAATGTTCCAATCCGCATTTGATTAAATCTAATATCCTTAAAAACGATTTGACAAGAGTGAAAATAGGGCTTTTCCGTTTGAAAGAAGTAGATTCTGTAAAAACTATTAATCATATTAAGGTTCGTCATTTTAAAGAAGTTCTTACGGGAATTAAATTGTTCAGGATCGATTCAGGGATGGTTGCCGACAAACAGAAGGATGCTAATTCCTATTTGGAATATCTTCAGATTTCAGAGTTCCTGGAATCATTAAGTTGCGCCTCCTACTCTACTTATGGATCGGAATATAGTTTCGGATTAACAAGTTTGAGTCTTTCATGTGATTTTATGTGCTTTTCCGTTTTCAAAACATATTTCTGCGGTGGTGCACATCCAAATGAGGATAATTATGCTGTAAACTACAATTTAAATACTCGTGAGACAGTAAGCTGGTCTGATTATTTGATCACGGGAAAAGACACCATATACAACGAGCGAATCTATGCTTATTTGGTAAAATCAGAGCCCGGATATTTTAATGAAAGCAATTCAACCGAATCTGCTGATGTATACTCGGATTGTAATTACCGTGAGAGGGATTTGTGGTTTGACTGCGATTTTGTATTCACCACCAATGGAGTTAAACTGCTTCCTAGTTTTGCGCATTTCGCTGCGTTTTGTTTGGAACCCGATTGGGCGATAATCCCCTATTCAGAGTTGAGAGAATTCATAAAACCTGAGTATTACAGTAAATTAACCGGCCTGAAAAATTAACTTTGTAAACACAATTCAAAAAATGAAGTAATTCCACATCCCGATAGCTATCGGGATACGTCCAGCATAACTTTGCAAATAACTGATTATGTCAAAAAAGAGCGAAGAAATTCTTTCCAATTATTGGGGTTATTCCCAATTTCGACCGATGCAGGAAGAGATCATCGATGCTTCCATTTACGGGAAGGATGTGATTGCACTTTTACCAACGGGCGGCGGAAAATCGATTTGCTTCCAGGTTCCGGGAATTGCGCGGGAAGGAATTACGATCGTTGTGTCACCTTTGATCGCTTTGATGGAAGACCAGGTAAATCAATTGCAAAAAAGAGGAATTCGTGCAAAAGCTTTGACTAGCGGACTTTCTTTTCGGGAGATCGATATTTTACTTGATAATGCGAAATTTGGAGGAGTAGACTTTCTTTATATTTCCCCGGAGCGCATTCAGACCCGCTTATTTCAGGAGCGCGTAAAGCAGATGGAGATCGGGTTATTTGTTGTTGATGAAGCACATTGTATTTCAGAATGGGGACATGATTTCAGACCAGCCTACCTGGAAATCGCAAGGTTGAGAGAGTTTCATCCCGAGGTTCCGATTATTGCAGTAACTGCTACCGCAACTCCAAAAGTGAAGGAAGATATTGCGACTCATTTAAAACTAAAGAATCCTGAATTATTCGAAGCATCATTTGAGCGTACCAATGTAAGTTATGAAGTTTACCACGTTTCAAATAAACTGGATGCGATCACGAAATGGATTCACAAAAACCCGAATGATGTTGGGATTATATACTGTCAAACCCGTAAGAGTGTCAAGGATGTAATGATCTACCTTCAGTCGAGAAAGATCAAAGCAAACATGTATCACGGTGGAATGAACAGTAAGGAACGAAGTCTTGCTTTGTCCAACTGGCTCTCAGAAAAAACACCCATCATGGTTGCAACGAATGCCTTTGGAATGGGAATAGACAAACCCAATGTCCGTTTTGTTGCACATTATGAAATTCCGAATAACCCGGAATCGTATTTTCAGGAAGCAGGAAGAGCCGGTCGCGATGGAAATGAAGCCAGAACGTTTGCCTTTATAGAGCCGGCTGATGTCAATGAAGTTGCCGAACGCGTTTTGGCACAATTCCCAAGCACAGACAAAATAAAATTGATTTACAGGGCTTTATGTAATTACCTGAAAATTGCGATCGGTTCAGGCGAACATGAATCTTACGTATTGCAGTTCAATGATTTTGTAAAGAAGTTTAATTTAAACGTGACCGAGGTCTATCCTGCATTTAAACTCCTTGAAATGAACGGCAGTATACTTTTTTCCGAGCAAGGATTGAAAGGTTCACGTATCAAGATAAGCATTGACAATACTCATTTGTACGGATTCCAGTTAAAGAATCCTGTTCTGGACCCCTTGATTACCTGGGTTTGCCGAAATCACAGCGAGGTCTTTGATTCCTTTTGCGAACTGGATGAAGCAGATGCTTGCCAGCGATTGAAAATTTCCAGTCAGGAACTGGAACGCCAATTGAAATACCTGGAAGAGCATGGAATCATTGATATTACCTGGAGGACAGACTTACCGATGGTTACTTTTCTTCATGAACGATTCCCGGATGATTACGTGGAGTTGAAAGCAGAAGTCTACCATTTCAGAAAAGAGCGCGCCCTGGAACGCATGAATGTGATGAAAAGATTCATCGAAGAAAAGCATTGCAGACCGCAATTTATCATTTCCTATTTCGGTCAAAAAAGCGAACCTTGTGGAAAGTGTGATTACTGCCTGGAGCAAAACCTGCTGGAAAAACACCCCAGATTGGAATTGGAATTAATTGCTCTACTGGAACAAAAAGCAATGAGTTTATCTGAGATTATTGCCCAATTTGACACATCCTTTGCGTCCAAAATCAAAACGACCCTGAAGGAATTGATCAACCAGGAACGGATTGTTTTTAATGAGCAACGTTTTTCGCTTCCCCGGTAACCGTTCTTTTCAGATCTATAATTTCCCGCTGGAGATCCTGAATACTCCTGGTCAATTGTGAATCATCGATACGCATTTCCGGTAGGCTCGGAGAAATATAATTGACAAACTTCCACATTTCCACGATATCATTCACTTTTACGTAGTAAGGCAAATACAATGGATTGGTAGAACACAGTTCGAAAGACTGCTGTGTTTCGATGAAATTATTTACGATCTTGAATACGATCCCATCATCTTTTGTAACCACGATACAAGGAGTTCCGTTTCGTACACTTCCCCAATTCTGAATGTATTCAGCTACGACGAATGAACCTTCATCAACCGGCGGCATTGAATCACCGATAATCGGGAAAGAGCGGTATTTTCTGTTTTTAGATAAAAAAGGCAAACTAAAAGTAGGAAGAACCTTCAGGTAATCAGGATCTGCATAACCGGTTGTGTAACCTGCCCTTGCCTGTTGTGGAATCAACTCGATCATTTCATTATCATCCGCATCTACTAACGAAGTTAAAACACGCAAATTATTTCCGTTGATATCGGCATATAATCCGGAACTAATGGTCGTCCAGTCACTTTCCGTAAATGTTGAAAAATCTTTGGTAAGCAAGTCATCAATAGGAACTGCATAATAATTACTTAATGCAATCAGCGTATCAATTCCAGGTTCCGCGATCTCATTCTCGTAACCGGAATAACTGCTGCGGGTTAAACCTAGGTCAGACGCAACTTCTTCCTGTGATTTTTTCTTGCTTTTGCGAATGAGTTTCAGATTGTTTCCTAATTTCATGATGATCATATTTTAATCAAAAGTATGACTATTTTTTAATCTATCAAATAAATTAGTCAAATTTATTTCTTTCGGCCCGTCATTCAGATCGACAGCATACAATACCAATTCTGATTTAATGGATACATAAGAAAAATAAAGTTTGCTGGTTTTAGTTGCATTCAGACAAAAAACGACTCGCTCATAATCAAAAACATCATCTGAAGGATAAAGGACCAATTCAAATTCTTTCAGGTTTGTTACATTAACATAATCAAATAACTCTTTAACTGTTGCATATTCCAGATCTGTATTACCCATCGTTTTGTATAGATCAGCTATCCTATTTTCTTTGATCTGATCCAAATTCTCTTGAAAAAGTTTATATGAAAGTTCGTAAACCTTCAAGTTTTCAGGTATGTAAACGAAGGTGGGGCCTCTTCCATCGTTTACTTCAATGAACTGATAATCTGTTTGTGTTTGGTTCAGCTTCTTCTGGAACTTCATTACATCCTCCACCCAATTGGAGTTTGCCATTCCAAGCCGTAAATCCAAGTAAATCGTAGTTCCGAATTTGTGATCCACCGCACCGCTGAATAGTAAGTTTGTTTTCTGTTTGTTAACTGATTGATTGAAAAGTTTCTCGAATTTTTCATAAACCTTCACATCCTCACTCATTTGTATTACTTTTTTAACCTTTGTCGGACTTAGACAAGCTGTGAGTAAACTCAAGATTAAAAAAGCTAAACTTGATTTAAAAATGTTTGTAAGTAAATGGTTCATATTGAATTTCTTTTACTCTTTTCTGCGTTTCTGCATATTTTGAAGCAATTTATGCACTTCGAAGATAATGGGTTTCCCGATCAGCTCCGAATACACTTTAATGAATTTCGCTCCGAGGAAAATGATTTGAGAGGAATAATACATCCATGCAAGGAAGATCAATAAAGTTCCTGCAATTCCCATTTGGCTTCCGAAGAAGAAATTGGTAAGGTAAAACTTCAGACCTATTTGCCCGATATATAACAGACAGGATGTCAGTAAACCACCCGAAAGAGCCAGTTTCCAGACAACTCTTCCATCGTGGAGGAATTTGTAAACCAATGAAAATAAAATGGTATTAATTCCGATTGCAACGACATGTTCCAGTCCGCTCATCAGCCATTTTTGATGTAAATGAAGCGTCTCATATAACTTTCCGCTCACGGACATGAAAATTGTTTCTCCGGTGTAGAGTAATACAATGGCCACCCCAAATACAGCCAGCATGAAAACAGAAACCAATTTCGTAAAAACAGCAAACAGTATTTGGGTTTTTCGATCATCAATTTTCACATGAATATCGTAAAACTCATTAATACTTAGTCTAAGTGAAGAAATCAATCCTGAACTTGAAAACATCAAAGCAATGATCCCGATAATGTTGAGTATGACACTGCTCTTCTCAAAATGAACTTCAGATAGAAAGTCGAGAATCCCGGAGCTGTCTTTTAAACCGACCTGCTCTTCAAGTAATACTTTAATTAAACGCAGAATCTCTTCCTGTCCCAGAATGTTACCAAAACTAATTACAGCAAGATAAATAATCGGGATAATGGCAAAGACCGCATAATATGCCAGTGCCGCACCATGAAAAAAGGATTCTTCCTGGAAGAACTCAACAAATGTTCTTTTGAAAAGTGTTTTAACCTCCTCCCAGCTAAGCTTTGGTATTTTTACTTTTGAGCTCAATGTGTTTCACTTTTTTAAGTGGCTTGTCCGCATATAAAACAATCGTTTTTTTGTGCTTTGTTTTGAAAAATGATTTCCAATAAGCACCGAAGAAAACAGAATCTGTGAATTCCACTTCCAAACCACCATTTTGTACAACTTTATATTCACAAGGTCGAAATAAAATTTTAGTTTCTCCCCTTTTTATTTCATTTAGTTCTCCAAAATACGCTCCCTCATTGAAATTAGAAGGATTAAAATAAAAAGCGTGAGGCGTATCTACCCTGCTCAATTTTCCTTTATGAAGAAATCCGATCTTTTGACACCACTGCATCACTTCATCTCCTTCATGAGAAACAAGAATGCATAAAATATTCCGAATCTCAATCAATTGCTTGATATAAGCTCCGATTTTCAAACGTAAATG
>CAMPIU010000100.1 GCA_946886545.1 uncultured Flavobacteriales bacterium
TTCAAGGCGGAGTTACCTGAATTGAAATCAGGCAAGATAGAAGGAGAGTTTTCCCTTCACGGGGTAACCAAACGAATTCCTTTGGATATTGAGTTCCATGGGGAAGGTAAAGATCCCTGGGGAAATGAAAAAGCAGCTTTCAGCTTTGAATCATCCATTAATCGCAAAGATTTCGGTCTTACTTGGAACTCAGCCCTTGAAACAGGCGGGGTCTTAGTTGGAGAAGATGTAAAATTGCGTGGTGAAATTCAATTAGTTAAGCAATAAAGTTTAGTAAATGGTTTTAGTAAAAGGCAGGTCAAAATGACTTGCCTTTTTGTTTGCCATCAGGATTAGTATGCTCATTAAATTCACACAAATATTCATTTAAAAAAACGTTACCTAAAGTTTTCGTTATTATTAAAACAAATAATAATGAATATGAAACTACTACTGCAACTATCACTAATCCTAGTGCCATCTATTTCATGTTTTGCTCAACCCGCCAACGACAATCCCTGTTCGGCCACACCATTAACGGCTAATGCTTCCTGTTCTTACACTGCAGGAACCAATGTTTCAGCAACATCTACAGCTGGAGTTCCTGCACCGGGCTGTGCCAGTTACACCGGTGAGGATGTGTGGTTTTCGGTTACAGTTCCGGCAACGGGCTCAGTTATGGTGAATATGAACAGCGGAACGATGACAGACAGTGGTTTGGCATTCTACACCGGAACTTGTGGTTCACTTACGCTCGTGGAATGTGATGATGATGATTCAGCTAATGGGAACATGTCAATGATCTCACGGGGCGGGCTTACACCGGGAAGTACTCTTTATCTAAGGGTCTGGGATTATAACGGTGGAACCGGAACCTTTTCAATTTGTGCTGTTGCCGGTGCTACTTCCAATTCATGTGGAAGCGCAGCAACAAATGACAATTGTCCTTCTCCGGCTATTTTAACCCAAGGTCCCGGAACCTTTAGTGCCTCAACGGATGTTACCTTTACTGCTGACCAACCAGGTAATGTAACTTCTGTATTTTGTGGTTCCATTGAAAACAATTCCTGGTACCAGTTTACGGCAAGTAGTACTAGTCATTCATTCCCTATTGCCTCAGTAACAGGATGCGTTAACAACTATGGGATCCAGGCTCATGTATATAGCGTTACGTACGACGCCTCAGGATGCTGCACCGGCTTTACATCCATGTCTAATTGTTTTAATCCGGGTACGGCTTCAACAGGGACAGTAACTGCCACCGGACTTACCGTTGGTAACAACTACTTGCTAATGATCGATGGAAATGCCGGAGACGGATGTGAGTTCACTATTTCCGGATGGACAGCTACCGGAGTATTACCTGTCGAACTTTCGGAGTTTAATGGAAATTCAGAGAGCATCGGGAACATTCTTTCCTGGAGAACAGAAAGCGAATACAAAAACGATTATTTTGAATTGATGTATTCCCGCGATGCAGAACACTTCGAAAGAATAGGTACTATCCAGGGAGTTGGAACAACATCTGAAGCCCAGGAATATCAATTCATTCATCAGGGGGTAGCCGCCGGAACCAGTTTCTATAAACTGCAACAAGTTGATCTGAACGGAGAAAGAACCGATTCAAAGATCATTTCTGTTAATTCCAAAGCAGATTCGGACGGATTATTCAGTGCTTACCCGAATCCTATGAAAGATCAATTGGTAATTCAACTTCAAAGCTCCCGGAAAGAAGTAATGAATATTGACATTATGGATCCAAAAGGAGTTTCCGTATTCAAAGAACAGGTTTCCCTCAACGAAGGAATTACAAATCTTTACAGAGACATTTCTTCATTGAGTTCAGGGGTTTATACCTTGGTCGTAACAAGCAGTACATCTTCACAAAAACAACGTATCATTAAAATTGACTAACATGAAAAAAACACTCTTTTTATTCGCGATCTGTTTCCTATCAAATGGTGTTTTTTCCCAGACATCTATATTTGAATTAAATCAGGAAAAAGCGCGTTACAATCAGTCCAAAAATATCTCACAAATCGTTTCACATATCTTTTATTCCGAAACACCCATCAGTAATTCGGATTTCACACAGATCAGTGCGGCCATGGAACAGAAAGACGGCTACGTTTCTTGTACCCTGAATGAACAAAACAACCTGGTAGTGGAACATGAAAGTTGGGTAGAGGTGAAAGACATTAAAGACGTAATCGGACAATTTGTTCCGGTGGAGTCGGAAATAAAACCTTTAAATAAATAGATAAGAAAATAGTTTTAATTGGAAACCTCCGTTTGTCAGCTGACAGCGGAGGTTTTTTGATTCATAGATTTTGTGTTCACTGAAAACAAGAAGAAAAGTAGGTTTTAATAGTAACTGTAAAGGAAAACATAGGAAAAGACAGATGAATAATATTTCTTGTTCTTTTAGAAACGTTAAAAAACTATGTGACCTATGTACCTATGTGGTTGAACAATATACCTGGCCTCCCCTGTAAAAGCTCTTAGAACACAGTTAAAGACGGAATAAACGGTAAAATTCAGTCACAAAAAAAGCGGTCACTCTTTCGAATGACCGCTTTAACTTCTTAGAAAAAATCAGATCAGAAACTTAGTTCTTCACAATTCTTTCTAGAGAAGTCCCGAATTCGGTTTTAATTCTTAAAGTATAAACCCCTCTTTCATAAGTGCTGAGATCAATCTGATCACCGGACTTAATTTGAGTCGTTTGAATCAATTTCCCTTGAACATCCATTACTTCAACAAGAGCTGAAGAAGCATCCATTGTCACAATAACGATATCGTGAGTCGGGTTCGGATGAACTGAAATCGAAGAGATCGTATTTTCTTTAATTCCAACGTTCGAAATATTTACACAATTAGAAGTATCCGAACATGTTCCGTTTGATACTACTACAGCATATGTACCGTTTGCAGTCGGAGCGAATGTTTGTGCTGTTGCTCCCGAAATTGCAGTATTTGTGGTACAGTTAATCCACTGGTAAGTTGTACCTGTAGACGCTGTAATTGTAGCATTGCCATTATCTGTTGCAGTTGCAACAAATGGTGTGATCGTTAAATTCAATGTAATAATTGAATCACAACCCGCAGCATTTGGAACGGTATCATTGTATGATCCGGATGCATTGTAAACTGCTCCGTTTTGCGCCCATGTATAAGATGTATTACATGTTGAAACAGTTACAGCCGAAGTGGTTGCTTGATTGATCGTCAGATTCAATGTAATGATTGAATCACAACCTGCCGCATTTGGAATTGTATCATTGTATGATCCGGATGCATTGTAAGTCATTCCGTTTTGTGCCCATACATAAGATGTACATGCGGTAGCAGAAACACTTGACGTTGTCGGCTGATTAATTGTCAGATTCAACGTAATGGTTGAATCACAACCCGCCGCATTAAGAATAACTGCAGTATACAAACCGGAAGCAACATACGTCATTCCATTTTGAGCCCAGGTGTACGAAGTACACGCCGTTTCCATCACAGTACTTGTGGTTGGCTGATTGATTGTCAAACTCAAAGTAATTACCGAGTCACAACCATACATATTCGGAATGGTGTCATTATACGCACCGGATGTGTTGTATACCAATCCCGTTTGCGGCCATGTATATGATCCGCAAGCAGTCACAGGGAACAGGGATGCAGAAGGACCACCGATCGTTAAGTTCAATGTAATTACCGAATCACAACCGGCTGCATTCATAATTGTACCTGTGTATGTACCGGAAGCAACATAAGTAGTTCCGTTGACTGGCCATGTATAAGTTTCACAAGCTGTAACTGAAACAGATGAGCTTGTACTTTGATTGATAGTCAAATTCAATGTGATCACTGAATCACAGCCCGCTGCATTTGGTATCGTCGCTGTATAAATTCCCGAAGCAATATAAGTGGTTCCGTTCGGAGCCCATGTATAAGTATCACAAGCTGTAACCGAGACAGATGAACTTGTTGGCTGATTAACAATAACATTCGCAGAAGCTGTATTCGAACATCCGAATGAGTTTGTTGCAGTTACAGAATATGTTGTATTCACTGAAGGCGCAACATTTGTTGGGTTCTGATCAGTTGAGGTAAATCCTGCAGGAGATGAAGTCCAGTCATATGTAACTACACCCTGTTGAGTATATTGGATACTAACATCATCAACATGTAATTCAAACTCGTCTGCATCTGAGTAACAATTAAATCCTACATAATAGGTTCCTGTTACACCAGGTGTGTAAGATGTTGTACCCTGTGCCCATGTTGTATTTGTAAGGCTTGCCCCACCATTATTATCCCATAAGGTTGAAGTTTGTGAAACTACGGTCGCAGCGTTACCAACAGTCACTTTCAGCTTTTCAGGGAATGTAGCTCCGCGAACCTTATACCAGAAGGAGATATTATAGGTTTGCCCGGCCTCCATGTATAATTGAGGTGTGATAGCCCATGCATTCGCAGCGAAACTTGAGTTGTAGACATATCCCATCCCTGAGGCGCCTGAATGTGCCGCAAGTGCGGAAGTGCTCCATGCATTTCCTGATCCTGCATTGATCATCGTCCATGATGATGGAGGGAATGTTTCAAATCCTTCTGTTAACGTTGCAGCAACCGAAGTATTGGAATTCGCAGAAGAAGTCAAATTGATCGTGTTTCCATTACAAACGGTAGTTGCACTGCTATTAGCCGTCACAGCTGATGGAGAAGGATTCACAATTACAGAGATCGTATTGGTTGTAACACAACCGCCATCTGTAGCGGTTTAATTTTATTTTTATTTTAATTAAAAATTTTTATTAAAAAAAAAATTATTTAATTAAATATTTTTCTCCGCACCACTTCCTGTCGTACTTATCCAAGAGTAGGTATAAGTCTGAACTGGAGTTGGATTGGTATTAGCTGCTGTAAGCGTTACTGAGCCATTATTACAAATAGAAGCAGCTGAAGCTGAAGCTGAAATAGCATCCGGAATTGAAACGGTTACTGTAACCGGAACTCGTGCGCTTTCACATCCTGTAACAGTATTCAACTCACTAACATAGAAAGTGGTTGTCGCTGAAATTGCAGTTGTATATGTTGTTGAAGTCCCTGACTGAAGAAGTGTTCCTGCTACTGCTGCATCGTACCATTTGAACGATGGAGTCGGTAGACCTGAAGTAGAAGTAACTGACGCTGCAGGGATTTGAGTACCACATTGTGCTGAATTTGCCGCAGTAGGTGCTGTTGGTAATGGATTCACCGTAACCGTAACACTCGGAGAAGGTGAAACCGAACAACCCGCAGCAGTAATTGTAGCTGTATATGTAGTAGTTGTGCTTGGGTTTACTACTATAGGATTTACTGTTCCAACAGTTCCTACACCATCAGACCAGGAAATCGTTTGAATTGCCGGAGCTATATTTCCTGTAAACACCACATTCAACCTGTTCGTACTGGTTGTTCCTACTACCGCTCCACTTGTTGACCAAACAACAGTATTTCCTGGCGTCGAAGTATAATATGTCTGAGAGTTATTAGTAAGATTCGCCCCACTGTGACTTACTTCAATAACAATATTTGATGTACCGTCCCAGTTATAAGGGGTTGAAAAATTGATCACGTTTACACCAACAGCGTGTGTATAAGTTGCTGACGGAAAAACTGTCACATAACCCGTTGTTGATACAAAATCAGTGAATGCCGTAAGTGCCGTTGTTCCGATTTTAACTGTAAAGTTTGCATTTGTTGCACCATCACCCAGGGTTGTAATATTATATGCCATAGATGTAATCGGACCTGCATTTAAACCTGCAGCAGTCAATTCAGCAGCAGTATAAACTGTCTGCATACGATACGATGGCCATCTGTTACAAAACGCCGTTGGTTGTGTCGTTGCACCTGTTAAAGTCGTTGCTGTTCCAATTGTCGCACTTCCATTCTTATTTAAAGTGGTTGTCAGAGTTGATGGACTGCCCGAACAAACGGTTGCTGAAGAAGCTGTAGCTAAAGCTGTCACACCTGTCAAAGGCTCATCTGAATAAGTTGTTCCGATATAATTACTCGAAAGTCCTAATGAATTCGTTGCGGTAACTGACCAGCTAACAGAAGCATTTGTGGGAGAAGGAACAGCTATAGTCCCCTCCCAGGTAGTTCCACTCGGGTTAGTCATCGCAATTGGAGTTTGAGCAGCTCCGTTAAGGGTATAATTAACAACGACCGATGTAAGAGTTCCGATAAGGTTTGTAACATCTACGGAAATCAAATGCGGTGTTGCGGTACATTGAACCGTATTCGGAGTAATTGAATTAAATGTAATTGTTGGAGGCGTTGCCGGAGCACCATCAAACTCATCAGCTCCCATATCAGGAGCAGTACTTCCGCCATTCACAGGAACTGCCGGGCCTGGTCTGAGTTCTCCATCAAAATCAACTGTAATTCCTAATGTAGCATCTCCGCCCGATTCAATTTGAGTTGGGGTAATCCCTAAGTTCAAATGCAAATCAGTATTATTATTTACATAGGTCGGATTGATATTTGCAGAGTTCGCATCTGTCCCGGATACAGCTGTAATTGCAGAAGTCCAGTTTAAAACTGAAGTCAGGTTGTTTGTATTTGCTCTTGCAGTAAAGCCTGTAGTTCCCAAATCATTCGCTACATATAAGTCATTCCTGTTCGAAACAGATCCCGAAGCCCCGATATTTGTAGCAGAAGTTGTAACCCAAACGTAATGTCTTGCAGCACCGGCTTGCGTATTTGTAAAGTTCGCAAAAATGTTGTTTTGAACTTTGTAAACAGCTGCCACGTTTTGAATCTCATAACAAGAATTAGAATAAGTTGGCGTTAAACCATCTCCTATTGAAACATTGTTATGATAAACCTGGTAGCTTTGCGTTGCAGCAGCACTAGCTGTACCTGTGAAAATACCAATTGCATATCTGTTAGCAGTTGCTGTCCCCGTAAAGCTGGAATAAATATTTGAGATCATATTATTGTGAATACGGCAAACACTTGTACCGCTGGTTGACTGCGAAGTGAATAAACCGTAAGCAACAGAAGTTGTTGAGGTGGACCCTGTAACACTAATGTTTTTCACACTATTCCCTGAAGCTTCTGTATTACCAGAAATACCCGACATGAAGATACCTCCCGCTATTGCCTGATTAGATGCCACCAACGAAACATCTGTAGATTTTACTGAAGTTCCATTTTGATTTACCAAATAAACCCCTCTTGCAGCAACAAACGTAGCAACTGTTGGTCCGATATTCGTTATTAGGTTACGATTTCCTGAAGTAATTACCCCAATAGTATTGTTTGCATCCGGATAAGTTGAATTTCCAAGGAAGTAAATACCATTAATTGCTCCATCGATTGTTACATCCATCACTTGATTGTCAGAATTGGAACCCGACAGAGCAGTAGGATTAAAAGCACCTCCAAAAGACGATGACGCTGAAAACAAAATACCGGAAGCAGCAGACGAAGTGTTGTTTCCACGATTCAGTTTAACATTCATGTTCTTAAGAACATTGTTATTTGCACCATTCGTTGCGGACACATTCCGTACAAGGTAACCATACTCCATTGTTGCAGAAGCACTATTATCTATATCAATTCCATCAAAAGTAAAATAATCCCCTCCCGAAAGAGTAATACTTGCATCACTTGATCCGGTTGTTCCGGTTGATGTAATCTTGGGATTTGCACCCACACCACTTCTCTGGAAAACAATTGTATTTGTGGAAGAACCACTAGCTGTAATTACCGGAGGTAACTCATTAAAGGTTTGTCCTGCAGCTACATTAAATACAACCGGATTGGTTAAACAAAAAGAAATTGAGTTCAAAGCATTGATAGCAGTTGTAAAACTTGAAAAGTTTGTACCCCCATTTGGCAATGTATTATCAATGGTAAATGTTCCTCCCGCTGAAGTAATTGCCGAAGAAGAAGAAACTAAGGATATATTATCTACTGCTGCACCCGGATTCGAACCTCCGCCGCCATCATTCTTCCACGTAAATATTAATCTGAAAGTTGAACTTGAAGAACAATTGTTGATTAAACTTGTAGGAATAGTAATCGAAGCAGAATTCACTGTCGAACTATTCCAAAGCGCTGCTAAATTAATTGCAGGTGCTGCCAAATTGACGTTACTGGCAGAAACATTGGTTGCAACGGGAGTATAGCTCGTCGGAGCGATTGAAACCATTAAAGCATCCCAATAGCCTGACTCTCCCAGGGCCTTCCAATTAAAGTTTAATTGAACGCTCGTTTCCCCTGCCGGAAAAGTCACATCACGATAAAAATGAACGACAGAAATACTGTTATTGGTATATCCGTTAGTCACTCCTGCATCGGCAGAAATGTATGCGGAATTCCCTGTAAAGCCTGTGGCAGCAGTGCCTACAAACCATTTATTGGTAACCGTTCCGTTATCAACTATCCAGCCGTTACTGGTGAAATCGGTGCCTGATTCAAAGCCCCCATCAGTCGCAGGATTGATTAAAGTTGTCTGTGAAAAAATCGAATTCGAAGCAATGAAGAAAAGTCCGGCAAGCAGACTTCCTAAGCTGGATAACGTATTTTGTTTCAGTTTGAACTTTAACCTTACTGGAATTACTGATCTAAGTGTAATCCTCTTCATAAGTTTAAAATTATTTAATTCAAGCAAAAATCTACAATTATTTCACAGCTATCACTATCACAAATTTTTTATCAATAGAACAACCTATCAGGAATATCGATTTAGCAACAAATTTAACAA
>CAMPIU010000101.1 GCA_946886545.1 uncultured Flavobacteriales bacterium
TAGTATTACTATCAAAAATGATTATTCAATTCAAAATTGCACAACCAGTCTGTACCTATTTGCGGGATCCCCAGGAAACCAAACTAGGACTTTCCATTATTCAGCACAGCATTCTGCTGATACATGAAATTGGTTTTGAACGGTTCACATTCAAAAAACTGAGTGAATCCATTGGTTGTACTGAAGCGAGTGTTTACCGATATTTCACCAGTAAGCATCAATTGCTCTTATTTCTATTTTCCTGGTACTGGGGCTGGATGAATTACCGGATTCAACATGAAATCGACAAGTCGAAAACTTTCTCCGAACGTCTTGAAAAAGCAATTTCCTTGTTAATAGAACGCACTTCAGATGATCAGCGCACTCCATTTATCGATGAAGCCAAACTGCAGGAAATCATAGAACAGGAAGGTGTGAAATCCTTACTGACAAAGGAGGTAGATAGCATCAATAAAACGGGAGCATTTGAGAATTACAAACAATTGGTGGGTTATTTAGCGGAACTTATCCATCAAATCAATCCGAATTACGCGTATCCGAACATGCTCATTACGACTATTATTGAAGGGGCTCATTTACAACATTTTTTTGCGGATCATTTACCCCGTTTAACCAATAGAAGCGAAAATCATCAATCAATCAGTTCATTTTATCTCCATCTATTAACTTCTTCATTGTAAACAAATGGAAAAACCAACTATTAACCCATTGAAACATCTGAGTAACTTACTCAAATTGGAAAAAGCTGATATTTCAGCACTTTACTTTTATGCTGTTGTCAGTGGAATCCTGAGTTTAAGTCTACCACTAGGAATCCAATCGGTTATTCATTTTATCCAAAGCGGACAAATTACTACCTCCTGGATGCTCCTGGTAATTTTAGTTATTGTTGGCGTGGTTCTTACCGGTGTGATGCAAATTATGCAGTTGCGTATTACGGAAAATATCCAACAACGCATATTCGTTCATTACTCCTTTGATTTTGCACATCGGTTTCCACGATTCAACCGTCAGTCACTCGCCGGTAAAATACCTGTAGAATTAATGAATCGTTTTTTTGATGTTATCAGCTTACAAAAAGGATTCTCAAAGGTTTTATTGGATTTCACCTCTGCATTTTTGCAAATTGCATTCAGCTTATTGGTTTTATCGCTTTATCATCCGTTCTATATTGCTTTCAGTTTTTTACTGATCTTATTATTAGTCCTGATTTTTCGTCCGATCATAAAAAGAGGATTAGAAACCTCTCTAAGAGAATCGAAGTACAAATACGCCAGTGCTTACTGGTTGCAGGAAATTGCTCGTGCGGATTGGAGTTTTCGCTTAATCCCAAATGAAAAACTTTCCTTAAATCGTTTGGATGAACATGCAAATGCTTATTTAAAAAGTAGGGAAGATCACTTTCAAATTTTATGGAAACAATTCATTTGGATGATCGCAATTAAGGCACTGATCGTAGCCTCATTACTCGGATTGGGAGGTTACCTTGTCATCTCACAACAAATCAACTTAGGACAATTTGTTGCCGCTGAAGTGCTCATATTACTATTACTTGCAGCAGTTGAGAAAATCATTCAGTCGCTTGAAACCTTATACGACGTGTGTACTTCCCTGGAAAAACTGGAACAGGTTCGGGAAATTCCGGTAACTTTTGAGGAAAACACCACAGAAAACACAATAGAATTGTTTCCCCTGGAGATGATCCGGTTAAATACAGAAGAAAAAAAACCAATCATTCACCTTGAAAAAGGACAGCACACGCAGCTTATCGGGGAGAATCAATTAAAAATCAACACATTCCTGAGACAGCTGATCGACCCGACTGTTGATCATAACTTTACACCACGTTGGAATTTCCGGGTCCCGGATGGAAATCAACTTACTTCCGGTTTTGATCAGATCGGCTGGTTCGCCAAAGGAACACATTTAATTGAAGGAACCTTGCTTGAAAACATACAATTTGGCAGGAACGGAGTTTCAGACGAACAAGTTATCGACATACTCAATCTAGCAGGCCTATCACACTTGTATAAATACCAACAGGAAGGGTTAGACTTTAAGATCAGTAAATCGGATAAATTCCTATCGGAAGAGGAGCGGGATCGTCTGTTAATTGCCAGAGCCATCGTGAACAAACCTAATCTACTGATAATCTCGTTCATCGGCTCACCGATTGCAGCAGAGGATCGCATCCGATTGATTCAGGATATCCAAACAAAAAACCCGCAGACAACCTTCATCATTGCAGTTGAAACCCCACTACTCCTGAACTGGAACAACATTCATTTTAATGATTTAAGACTATGAAGCGATTTGAATCTTATCACTCTATCCAAACGGTTAAAAAACTAAAAACTCCTTTGCGCTGGAGGAGACTAAGTTTATACGTCTTTGGAATATTACTCATCATCTTGTTTTTACCCTGGACTCAAAATATTGATTCACCAGGGACAGTAACTGCTCTTAGTCCCAACAACAGACCACAAACTGTTCACTCCATCATTGGCGGCAGAATCGAAAAATGGTATGTAAAAGAAGGGCAGTTTATCAAAAAAGGAGACACCCTGGTGTATCTCAGCGAAATCAAAAGTGAATATATGGACCCTGCACTTATTGATCGTACTACAGCTGCCATGCGCTCAAAAGAAAACAGTGCCGAATCCTATATGACCAAAGTTCAATCACTCGACAAACAAATAAATGCTTTGTTGGACAATCGCGGATTAAAACTTCAACAGGCACGCAATAAGGTCCGGCAATCACACCTCAAAGTAAGCTCTGACAGCATGGACTACACCGCCAATATCAAGCAACTCGAAATTGCAGTGAAGCAATATGAACGAACAGAGGAATTACATCGTCAGAATTTAAAATCCCTTACCGAACTGGAGAATAAACGTTTAAAAGTTCAGGAAATGGAGGCAAAAGTAGTGAGTTTGGAGAATAAGTTACTTGCGTCAAGAAATGAACTAATCAATGCCATTACAGAAATCCAATCCATCGACGCTGATTACCGCGATAAAATTGCAAAAAGCGAATCGGAAAAATCAACTGCACTTTCCAGTTTGTATGATACCGAGGCAACGGTTACAAAAATGCAGAATGAAATCACGAACTACAGCATCCGATCCGGGTACTATTACGTTACGGCACCTCAGGATGGGTATATTTCCAAAGCACTGAAAAATGGTGTAGGAGAAACGGTAAAGGAAGGAGCGGAATTAGTCAGTATTGTTCCCAATCTATCCGATTTCGCTGTAGAGATGTTTGTATCTCCGGTTGATCTCCCCTTAGTCCATGTAGGTAACGAAGTACGTCTGCAATTTGACGGATGGCCTGCAATCGTATTTTCCGGATGGCCAATGGTAAGCTACGGTTCTTATGGTGGAAAAGTGGTAGCCATTGACAATTTTGTCGGGACAAACGGAAAGTATCGTGTACTAGTCGCACCTGATAAAAAAGATCATCCGTGGCCGAAAGAATTACGGATGGGCGTTGCTGTTAAAACCATGACTTTATTGGATAACGTGCCTGTTTGGTATGAATTATGGCGTAAAATCAATGGATTCCCTCCAAACTATTATTTACCCGCAAGTGAGGCAACTAAAAGTAAAAAGAAATGAAAATAGGTATTCTTATTGTCGTTTTACTCAGCACTTTGAGCTGGGGGCAAGATACGGTGAGGCAATTTACTTTAAGTCAGTATTTACAGCATGTAAAAGAAAATCATCCGATAGCACTTGTGGCGACCAATCAGGTAGAAATGGCAGAAGTATTTATTCGTCAGTCCAAAGGTAGCTTTGATCCCGTTTTACTAGGAGGAATTGACCAAAAAATGTTCAATGGAACAACTTATTACAGCACCCTTTCTACCGGAATCAAAATCCCTACGCGTTTGGGAATTGATGTAAAGGCAATGGGAGACTGGAATCGCGGGACTTATCTAAATCCTCAAAACCGTGTTCCGAACGAAGGATTGACATATTTTGGTTTCGAAGCACAACTAGGAAGAGGAATGTTTACCGATGAGCGCAGAACTCAATTGAAACAAGCACAAGTAGCACTCAATCAAAGCTATGTAGAGCAGCAATTAATTCTAAACGAACTCCTTTACCAAGCCGGACAAGCATTCATTCAATGGCAGGAACAGGAAGCACAGTTTCAATTGGCAACAGAAGGCCTCACTTTTACCGAAATCCGTTTTGACCAATTGCTTACAAACGCAGCGCTGGGAGACCGGCCATACATTGATACCGTTGAAGCATCTGCGCAATTATTTTTACGGAAAATGGAAGTGGAGCAACGTAAATTAAACCTACTCAATGCGAAAATTGCTGTCGAAAATTTCCTGTGGGAAAAAGGACGAATTCCCCTGCAATTAGACACTGCTTTGATCCCGGAACCGCTGATTATCAATGAACCCAAAGGACTATTTGTGGATTCCACCGGAACACATCCGGCGGTGCGGTATTACGACTGGAAGCTGGCAGATTTGGGACTGGAGCGCAAACTGAAAATCGAACAGATCAAACCGCAGCTGAGTGTCAATTACAACTTGCTGACACCCGCTCCCGATTTTATTTCGACCAATTACACGTGGTCTAATTATAAATGGGGCGCCACGTTTTATATGCCCATTCTCTTGCGAAAGGAACGCAATAGTTTAAAAATGACCAATGTGAAAATCGAAAACACGCAATTGGAACAACAACTGAAGCAACGGGAATTGCGCACCAAACAACTTCAAATTCGGAATGAATGGAATACCGCTTTCACACAAGCACAAATGGCAGAAACCATTGCTTCCAGGTACCGCCAATTGGCAGACGCAGAACGAATACTTTTCCTTAACGGTGAAAGCTCTCTCTTTCTGGTCAATGCCCGTGAAATTTCTTACCTGTCGGCACAAGGAAAATTGATTGAGACCCTTTCAAAAACGAATAAATTGAATCTGTCGGAACAGTTTATTTCCGGAAAATTGGGGCTTTAGGAAAAGCTTTTACAGAGACCCTCAGAATTGGTTGTTATGTCCATAGTACCTTAAACGCCCCTGTCTTACAAATCAAAAATATGCTTCTCCGCATGGTAAGAAGAACGAACGAGCGGTCCGCTTTCCACGAAACGGAAGCCCATTTTCAATCCGAGTTCGCGGTATTTATCGAAACGTTCGGGAGTAACGAATTCAACAATCGGTAAATGTTTTGGAGTTGGTTGCAAATATTGTCCCAATGTCAGAATGTCTACTCCTACAGCTCTCAAATCTTCCATTGTTTCGATCACTTCTTCGTCCGTCTCACCCAAACCAAGCATTACTCCTGATTTGGTTCTCATTCCTCCTTTTTTCAGGCGGAACAATACCTCTAAACTACGATCATATTTTGCCTGGATTCGCACTTGTTTTGTTAAACGACGAACCGTTTCCAGGTTATGTGAAACAATTTCAGGAGCTACATCAATAATTTGCTGTAAGTTTTCCCACTTTCCGGCGAAATCCGGAATCAATGTTTCCATCGTTGTTCCCGGACTTTGATGGCGAACAGCTTTTACTGTCTGTACCCAGATTCCCGAACCGCCGTCTTTCAAATCATCCCGGTCTACCGAAGTAATCACCGCATGTTTGATTCCCATTGTTTTAATGGAATGGGCAACTTTTCCGGGTTCGAATTCATCAATGGCCTCCGGTTTTCCGGTTTGAACAGCACAGAAGCCACATGAACGCGTACAGATATTCCCCAAAATCATGAAAGTTGCAGTTCCTTCACCCCAACATTCCCCCATATTCGGGCAAGAGCCACTTTCACAAATGGTATGCAATTTATGCTCATCAACCAAAGCTCTAACCTTGCGGTAATTCTCCCCGATCGGAAGCTTTACACGCAACCAACTTGGTTTTTTGATTCGAACGTTATTTTCTGTTGTTGTAATTTCTTCTGACATAGTCGTGCCTTTCCGGTATTCAAAAATAGATTATTCACCATCCGGACGCAAAATTCCGTACCTTTGGCCCTGCTAATTTTTTTTTTACAAAAGTACAAAGAAGCATCCAATTTAATGGAGAATTGAAAAGTGAAAATTGAAAAGTTCACTGGATTTAAAATTTCAGCTTTTCAACTTTGAACGATCATAAACATAAAAGTAATGGCAACATCAACAATAAAATACCTGGGTGGACTGAGAACAGAATGTACGCATCTTCAATCCGGGACAGTCATTCATACAGACGCACCAACGGACAATCACGGAAAAGGCGAAAAATTCTCTCCGACTGATCTGGTGGCAACTGCGTATGCTTCCTGTATGATCAGTATCATTGGTATTTACTGTAATGAGCACGGCCACAACTTTGAAAATGGTTTCGCAACAGTGACCAAAATTATGGCTTCCTCTCCAAGAAGAATCGGAAAATTAGTCATTGAAATAGACCTTCAAAACAATGGTTGGGACGAAGCAACCAAAGAAAAAGTAAAACGCGCAGCACTGGCTTGTCCGGTAGCAAAATCAGTTAGTGAAGATATTGAACTAGAAATTACATTCCATGTATAATAAGAAAAACGACCGCGAAGAAAGAGGCGGAGGATTTAATAAAGACAAACGCAGTTTCGAACGCAAACCCAAAGAAGATCCATCGGATATTATCTATGGGATCCGCGTAGTGATCGAAGCGATCAAGAACGAAGTTGAGATCAATAAGATCCTGATTCAAAAAGGAATTGACAAAGATTTGTTTGAGGAATTGAGAACAGTATTAACAGGAAAAGATTACCAATTGCAATTTGTTCCGGTTGAAAAGCTAAATAAACTGACGGCAAACAATCACCAGGGAGTCATTGCATTCACTTCCCCTGTCGAATATAAGAACATCGAAGAATTGTGTGATCAATGGCTTTCCGAAGGAAAAGAACCGTGCGTTTTAGTTTTGGACCGCATTACCGATGTCCGGAACTTTGGTGGAATTGCCCGCACGGCTGCCTGTATGGGAGTTGATGCCATTTTAATTCCTTCCAAAGGAAGCGCTCTTGTTTCAGCAGATGCAATCAAAACTTCAGCAGGAGCTTTACACAGTATTCCGGTTTGTAAAACGGATCTATTGAAAAATAGCTTATTCTATTTGCAGCAATGCGGTTTTCAAATTGTCTCCTGCACTGAGAAATCAAAAGTTTCGGTAGAAAACTATTCGTTCTTTGGTCCAACAGCAATCATTTTGGGATCAGAAGAAGATGGTATTTCCCATGATCTGTTGAAAATGTCGGATGTGCGTTTGAGCATTCCGATGGCCGGAGACATTTCTTCACTTAACGTTGGTGTAGCAACCGGAATGATCTTGTATGAACGTTTGAAACAAGTGAAGGCTGCTAAATAGACATTAGGATATTATGACATCAGGATTTTAGGCCTGCAATGCAAATAAGTAAAGTCTTCTGAAATTCGGAAGGCTTTTTCATTAAAGTTAAATTCTAAAGAAATAAAAAATTATTTTTGGCTTATACTAAAAAAGACTTATGAAAACCATCGAAAATCTAAAGATTGAAAAGACTACCTACAAAAACGAAAGAGACGAAAACGGCAATATGGTTAAAGTTCCGGTAACGAAAATGGTTGCACGGACACCAGAAGTGGTTAACCAGGGAGTTCGGTTCGGGTATTTCTTAATAGATATCGTATTTTATTATATTCTTACATTTATCATTGGGACAATCATCGGGATTATTGTGGTTGCAACAGATAGTTATGAATTATTGGATCCGGGTTCAACCTCATACAGATTACTGAACCTGATGGGGTATCCTATTTTCTTTCTCTACTATGCCTTGTCTGAAGGCTTGTTCGGAACAACATTGGGGAAAGTCATTTGCGGCTACACCGTTATTGATGAACAGGCCAACAAAGTGAGTTTTGGAAAAGCCCTTTTGAGAACGATTTGCAGATACATTCCTTTCGAACAGTTTTCTTGTTTCGCTGAACGCGGATGGCACGATACTTTATCTAAAACGTATGTTGTAAAGCGATCTGAAAAAGCGGAACTACAAAAGTTACTTGGAAGTTTCTCGGCTACACAAAAAGATATTTTGGACTAAAAAAGATGTTAAGACATTAAGATTTCAGGATTTTAAGACTGAAAACCAACTAGAAAGCCTTCTGAAGTTCAGAAGGCTTTCGTCTTAAAATCCAACTACAAATTCGCTCCACCGGAAACCTCAATCCGCTGGCCATTGATCCATCGTGATTCATCTGTACAAAGGAACGCAACCACATCACCGATATCATCCGGTAATCCGACTCTTCCTAAAGCTGTTCCGTCGGCAACCATTTTATTGAATTCGGCATTGTCGCGTACAGCTCCACCCCCAAAATCAGTTTCAACTGCTCCGGGCGCAACACTATTCACCCGAATCTGACGAGCTCCTAATTCATTTGCAAGGTATCTGGTATATTGTTCTACAGCTGCTTTCAGAGAACCATAAACCGAATAACCCGGTGCGGTAAAACGAGCCAGTCCGCTTGAAATATTTAAGATCCCTCCTCCGTCGTTTAGTATCGGAAGTATTTCTTGTGTCAGGAACACCGGAGCTTTAAAATGAATATCTGAAAGTGATTCGAAGTCAGCTAATTCAACGGCCCCCACCGGGGTTAGCAACCCAATCCCGGCATTGTTTACCAGGAAGTCTATCCGGTCCGATCCGAATTTATTGGTGATTG
>CAMPIU010000102.1 GCA_946886545.1 uncultured Flavobacteriales bacterium
CCTTTGGTTTATCTCCGGAAATAACGGCTAATTTATAATTTGGAGCTAAAAGCTGAACCAGTTCTTTTAACTGAGTCCTTAGTTTCGATTGAAATGTAAAAGTTCCTACCAATTTTCCTTCTGCAGCAAAGTAAACAGAGGATTCGTCAGTGTGTGGATCTTCCATGCCAACAAATTCAGCTGAACCAAGCCGGAACGAACCAAATGAAATCCCTTTGCCCGGAATTTCTACAGCCATGTCCTCAGAACCCGGATCGGCCAGTGAAAGGGAGAGCATCTCATGGATTCCTTTCGCATAGGGATGAACAGCGTGTTTTGTCATTTGAAAAAGTGCCAGTTTCTCAATTTCGGTAAGGGTTCTTCCTTTGTACCCGATTTGTTTGTGATCTTGTTCGGTCAAAGTCCCGGTTTTGTCAAAAACCAGGTAATTGCATTGCTGAATACGTTCAATGATTGCAGTATTCCGGAGATAGAAGCCGTTTTTTCCTAATACCCGCAACATGTTTCCATAAACAAAGGGAACAGATAATGCCAAAGCACACGGACAGGCAACAATCAGGATTGCGGTTACAATTTCAGGAATTTGCATGGGATCTATCCACAACCAAACCAGTGAGGAACCAACAGCAAGAGCAAGCACTACTGCGATAAAATATTTCGAAATGCGATCCTGACGTGTCTGGAAAGTGAGTTCCGTGCGTTTGGTATGACGGTCATTCCAAAGTTGGGTTAAAGTACTCCGTTCAGTTGTCTTAGATACTGCCAGTTGAATGGTTTCTCCAAAGTTTTTTCCTCCGGCATAAAGCAAATCACCTTTCTTCTTTTCAATCCAATCTGCTTCACCGCTGACAAAACTATAGTCTACAGTAGCTTTTTCAGTGAGTAAAATACAATCACAAGGAATGATCTCTTCATTCCGGATGAAAATTTCATCACCGATCTGCAATTCATCAATCGGACAAAGTGAGGTGTTGGTAGTGTTTTTTTTGATTACAGCCACAGGAAAATAGGATCTGAAATCACGCTCAAAAGAAAGCCACTGATACGTTTTTCCCTGAAACCATTTGCCGATTAGGAGGAAGAAGATAAATGCCGCGAACGAATCCATATAACCGGGTCCTTCCTGGCTGAAAATGGCTACACAACTTCGGATATACAATGCCAGAATTCCAATTGCTATAGGAATATCCAGGTTCAAACTTCGCATCCGAATCCCTGCGATTGCTGATTTAAAATAATCCTTTGCAGAAAAAAGCAACACAGGAATCGATACAGCGAAAGAAAGATAAGAACTCAAATTGCGAATTCCGGAGTAGCTGTGATCAATTCCCAAATATTCAGGAAAACTCCAAAGCATAATACTTCCGAACGCAAAACCGGCGATCCCCAATTGCAAAAGGAGACGCTTGTCGAAGGTTGAGGAAGATTTGTCAATGGATTTAAAATTGGGTTCATATCCTATTTTAGTGAGAAGTAAAGCCAGCTCTGAAAGCTTGATCAAGTCCGTGTTTACGGTAATTGTTGCGGTTTTCTTTGGAAAATGAACTGTGGCACGAACAATTCCCTCATGTAAGCGGTGCAAATGTTCCAATAAGAAGATACAGCTTGCGCAGTGGATCTGTGGCAAATGCAGGGTCAATTTGACACTGCTTCCTTCCTGGAAATCAATGTATTTTTTCCGTAATTCCAAATCATCCAATACAGAAAACGCTTCTTTAGCAGTGTTATTCGGACGAATACCAGCATTTGCATCCTGGTCATAATATGCCCCGAGCTCATGTGCGGAAAGCAGGAGATAGACTTGTTTACATCCATTGCAGCAAAAGGCATGCTTGTCCGCATAAAATACGTTGGCCGGCAAAGCATCTTGGCAGTGGTAGCAATTGGTATTTTCTGTTTGTTTTTCCGTCATCACGTCTTCTGAAATTTTCATCTAAATGGTCATGCTGAATTGTTTTACCGGGATCTGATCTTTCAGATAAGCATCGAATGCCATACAGCAATTTCGAACAAATGGAATTCCCTTGGGAAGAATACGGATGGTATTTTCAACCCATTCCACCAATCCGTCGGAAATGAGGTCGTGCAATTGTAATTCGAGTTCCAGTCGACTAAGTGTTGTTTTTTCCGGCAATTCGGTTTCAAAACGACACATCAGATTTAAGATATGTTTGCGGATTTCCTGATCGGATTGACTCATTTGATGTCCCCTGGTAATAGGCAATTGACCATTTTCTATTTTTTCAAGATAACGGGTCACTGTTTTCTCATTTTGTGCAAAACCGAATGTGCATTCTGAAATAGCAGACATTCCAAGTCCGATCAACAAGCTGGATTGATTGGGTGTGTATCCCATGAAGTTACGATGAAGTCTTTTTTCTGCCGCGGCAAGTGCTAAGGGGTCGTTTGGAAGTGCAAAGTGATCCATCCCGATTTCTACGTATCCATTTGTTACGAAAGCTTGTTTGGCCATTTCGTAAAGCATTCGTTTCAAATTTGCATCCGGAAGGTCTTGTTCGCTGTATCCGCGCTGTCCGGTTCCTTTGATCCAGGGTACATGGGCGTAAGAATAGAGAGAAACCCTTTGAGGTTTTAGTTCCAATGTTTTTAAAATAGTTTCTTTAAACCCGGAAAGTGTTTGTTTGGGAAGTCCATAGACCAAATCATGTGAAATCTCATTGAATCCGTTACTTTTAGCCGCTTGGTGACAGTTGCTGACCTGTTCAAATGTTTGAATACGATGAATTGCCTGCTGAACAATAGGGTCGTAATCCTGGATTCCAAAACTCACCCTGCGAAAACCTTGTTCATTAAGTACCTGCAAATGCTCAAGGCTCGTGGAATTAGGATGTGCTTCAAAACTCAACTCAGCTTGTGTCGTAAATGGGAAAATAAGTTTAATTCCTTCTATCAATCGTTTCAATTCTTTCGGATCAAAGAAAGTGGGAGTTCCACCACCTAAATGAAGTTCATGAATTTGAGAATCCTTATCCAGAGAATCAGCAAGAATTCGCCATTCTTTTAAGACCGCATTAATATACCTGCTTTCTACGTCATGATTCGTAGTAATGTGTTTGTGGCAGCCGCAAAATGTGCAGAGCGAGTCACAATAGGGAAGGTGGATATAGATGGCCAGGTATTTTGATTGATCGTTTTGCTGCGAAGTTTTGACCAAACTGCACCATTTATCTGTTTCCCATTGCATTACATTCCAGTAAGGAACTGTCGGATAAGAAGTATATCTTGGACCAGGCACATTGTACTTTGCAATAAGATCCGGTTTTGTCATGACTTTTTTTTGCAAAACTAAGCGCTATATCCGGCGCAAAAAATGATGTACATCAGCTTTCCTGAATTCAGTATTTTAGCTAACTTTGCGGAAAAATTAGTGCACAAAACAAGCTATGGTAGAAAAATCGCATAAACATGTGAGCTGTGAAGCTTGTGCTGTCAGAACCAATAGTTTGTTTGGACATTTCACCCCTGCCGAGGTAAGTGAATTGAATCATCATAAATCGTGTCAGTTTTATAAAAAGAATCAAACCATTTTCGTAGAAGGCAGTTTCCCAAGGGGAGTTTTCTGCATCAATCATGGGAAAGTGAAGGTTTACGCTTTAGGCGATGAAGGAAAAGAACAAATCGTTCATATAGCAAAGGCCGGAGAAGTTATTGGTTTCAGAGCGATGCTAAGCGGGGAGCAATACAAGCTGTCAGCTTCCACCTTAGAAGATTCCAATCTGTGTTTCGTTTCAAAAGATGATTTCCTGAACATGATGGATACGAACGCAAGTTTAAGGAATTCGTTGATCCAGGAATTATCAAAAGAATTGGGTGAACGTGCTATTTTTATTACCAACCTGGCTCAAAAAACCGTTCGTGAGCGTTTGGCTTATTCCTTGGTGATCCTGGCAGATATTTATGGAGATGAACCGATCAATTTATCACGCGAGGATTTGGCCAATTTCGTTGGAACGGCAACAGAAACATTGATCCGTTTGCTTAAAGACATGAAGGAAGAAGGTTTTATTGATACGCAAACCCGTAAGATCTTCATTCTCAGAAAAGAAGAACTGATTCAACTTGCCGGAGGAAACCGCTGATGTTTTTCCAATTAGTTAGCACTACGGTATAGTTTTCAACAATTATAAGCGGTACTTGGATAAACTTCTAATTTTAGAGAAAAATCTATTCCAATGAAAAATGCCCCATATTCGGTAGAGGAGCGCTTTGTTCGCTATGTGCAGATTGATACCACAGCAGATCCCAATTCAACTTCTTTTCCGTCAAGTGAAAAACAAAAAGACCTTTCTCATTTATTGGTAAAAGAATTAAAAGCTTTGGGAATCGAAGATGTTGAAGCTGATCAGTGGGGATACGTTTATGCAACCATTCCTGCAACTTCAGCCAAAGAAAACATTCCAACTATTTGCTTCTGCTCCCACATGGACACTGCTCCGGATTGTTCAGGGACAAATGTGAAACCAATCATACACCGCAATTATACCGGGGAACCCATTACACTTCCGGATGATCCGACGCAGATCATTACCACTGAAAAACATGCTTACCTGAAAGAAAAGATCGGTGATGACCTGATCACAGCTTCCGGATTGACTTTATTGGGAGCCGATGACAAAGCTGGAGTTGCCATTATTATGGATCTGGCAGAGCAATTGATGAAAAAGAAGGAAATTCCTCATGGAAAAATCCGGATTTTGTTCACTCCTGATGAAGAAGTTGGAAGAGGAGTGGAGCAATTGGACATGAAAAAACTTAGGGCTGATTTCGGATATACCTTAGATTCCGGAGAGCTGGGAGCTATTGAAGATGAATCTTTCTCAGCAGATGCAATGACTTTCGTGATTACAGGTGTAAGTGCACATCCGGGATATGCAAAAGGAAAAATGGTACATGCTATGAAGGTGGCAAGTGCTTTTATCAATGCTTTACCAAAAGATGAATGGTCGCCGGAAAGCACCAAAGGAAGAGAAGGGTTTGTTCACCCGACGGCAATTTCAGGTGGTTTGGAAGAAGTAACGGTAAGTTTCATCATCCGGGATCATGTGACTGCGAAGTTGGCGGAGTATGAAACCCGTTTGGAAGGGATTTTAAAAGAGATTGTTGCGCAATTTCCGGGATCAGCTTATACTTCAAAAGTGACGGAGCAGTACCGCAATATGAAAGAGATCATAAAAGACGTTCCTTTTGTTACGGATTATGCGATTGAAGCAATGAAGAATGCCGGAATCACTCCAAAACCAACTATTATTCGAGGTGGAACGGATGGTTCGCGGATGTCATTTATGGGCTTGCCTTGTCCTAATATTTTTACCGGAGAAATGGCAATTCACAGCAGACATGAGTACGTAAGTGTTCAGGATATGCAAAAAGCAGTAGATACTTTGGTAGAGCTGGTACAAATTTGGGAGAAACATCAATGAATTGACAATTGAGTCCCGATAGCTATCGGGATTAAAATGGAAAAGAGAATTAGCAGATTTTAGAAGTTTCATTTCTTTTCAATTCTCCATTTTCAATTTTACATTTTAGTGAACTATGGAAAATCAATCAGAAAATATCGTTTACAGTGATTTAAAGGAGGCCTTTTTGCTTCGTGAGGATATCGCCTTTCTGAATTTCGGTTCTTTTGGGGCTTGTCCGAAACCTGTTTTCGAGGAATATCAGAGATTTCAGCGTGAATTGGAGTATGAACCGGTGCAATTTATTATTAATAAGGGGCCGAAATACCTGGAAGAAAGTAGGATTCGCCTGGCGGAATACCTGACATGTAGTGCGGATGATTTGGTTTATGTTCCGAATCCGACTTATGCCGTAAACATTGTTGCACGATCATTGGACCTGAAACCAGGTGATGAGGTGTTGACTACCAATATTGAGTATGGTGCCTGTGATAGAACCTGGGATTTTTATTGTGGAGAAAAGAAGGCAAAATATATTAAGCAAGCTATCTCATTGCCTATAAAATCAAAAGAAGCGTTTTTAGACGATTTCCGGAAAGGTTTTACTGATAGAACAAGATTGGTCTTCATTTCGCAAATAACATCAGCTACAGGGCTAATTTTGCCTGTAAAGGAGATTTGTGAGGAAGCAAAGCAAAGAGGTTTACCGGTTTTTATTGATGGCGCTCATGTTCCGGGACATATTCCTTTGAATTTAGAAAGTTTAGGTCCTGATTTTTACACAGGTGCTTGTCATAAATGGATGATGACCCCAAAAGGTTCAAGCTTTCTTTATGTGAAGCAAGAACATCAAAAACAGTTAGATCCATTGATTGTGAGTTGGGGATATCAGGCAGATTTTCCAAGTCATTCACAATTTCTGGATTATCATCAGTTCAATGGAACACGTGATTTTTCAGCTTATCTGACTATTCCGAAAGCAATTGATTTTATGAAATGGAATGATTGGTGGGGAGTTGCGGAAGATTGCAGAATCCTGGTTCAAAAATGGTTGCCAAAATTATGTGAGTTAGTAGGTTCAGAGCCTTTAACTCCGGTAAATGATGAGTTTATCGGTCAAATGGGGAGTATTCCCGTTCAATGTGAAAATCCAATGGAATTGAAGCTGATCTTGTACAATGAATTCAAGATTGAGATTCCGGTAATGGTGCAAAACGGTCAGTCCTATGTTCGTTTTTCGATCAATGCGTTTAATAAGGAGGATGATTTGGTGAAACTGGAAAAAGCGCTTATTGATTTAAAAGAAAGAAAGTTGATTTGTAATTAACCGCAAAGAATAGCTTAAAGGGAATTTCAAACTTAGCGTTCCCTACGCCTTCGCTGTAGCTATGGCATAAGCGTTGCGTCTTTGCGGTGAAAAATTATGTAGTAATGATAGAACAACATATTTTTCTCATCGGATTTATGGGAAGTGGTAAATCAACCGTTGGAAAATTATTAGCAGAGCGGCTGAATCTTCCGTTTATAGATTCGGATAAGGAAATAGAAAGGAATACTGGAAAGACAATTAATGAGATCTTTTCTGAAGAAGGAGAAGAAGCTTTTCGCAAGATGGAAATGACTTTTTTGACGCAATTAAAATCCACGAAACCCTCTGTTATTGCAGTTGGAGGAGGACTTCCGGCAAACGAAGGAGCACTTGAATTAATGCATAAAATTGGTTTGGTTATTTATTTGAATACCAGTCTCCTGACATTGATTAAACGTCTGAAAGAAGAAAAGCATTTGAGACCTTTACTAAAGAACTTGGGTGACTCCGAATTTCATCCGTTTGTGGAAGGCTTATTAAGTGAGCGGGTTCATTTTTACAAGCAGGCAAAGCTTATCATGCCGAATGAACGAAATTCACCTATTGAGTTAGTTGAAAAATTGATTAAAGACTTGAGCAAACTTATTTTTTAGTTATTCAGAATCTTCATCAATCCCAAAGAAATTAGTTTTTTCTCCCCGAACTTCTTTATTCAGGAAATAATAATATAAACTGGAATGACCGATTAGCAGAAAGAATGTGATCTTATCAAAAGCGGTGGTGTCGTGGTGCCAATATGAAAATCCCAAGAGAAACCACATGGCAAGCAAATAAACTGCGCCGGCAACCCAGATAAAATAGATGAAATAAACATTCTTCCGCCATTGGAGCACCAAGCCGATAAAAAGTCCTGCCCACGCAATCAGAGCGATGTTATAAAATGTGATCAGGCTTTTTTGAAAATCATCTCCAACAAATCCAAGGGCTTCTCCACGTTGTTCAATGAGTGAATGAACATCTAATCCTTTTTCTTTTTCTATCCAATCGGTATTTGTAAGAACCATGTAGCCCAGAATAATCCAAACTAAAAACACAGTCCAGATAATGATTCCCAGGTAAAAACTGATCTGCGTATAAGTATCCGGAGATTCTTTCCCGAAAATCAAGTTGCGTAATCTGGTCAAAATAGGAATGGGGCTTTCAAGATGAGCCTCAAATTCTTCCCGGAATGAATGTTTTTTATCAGAATCAGTCACTCAACGAATTTAACTAATTTCGCAGAATGGATGTGCAAAATCAGGAAGTAAAATGGGAAGAATTCCTTTTGGAAACTCCGCAGATGAATTATTCAGACCCGGAAGTACAGCAATTCATTCAAAGGATTCCGGTTTATTCTGATCCGGTCCAACAGGCTGTTGCAATTTATCAAACAGTGCGTGACTCGTTTCTGTATGATCCTTATCATTTGGATCTGCGACCTGGTTTTTTAAAAGCAAGTGTTATTGTTTTAAAAAAACGAGCCTGGTGCGTAGAAAAAGCAGTTCTTGCCTGTGCTTGTTTTCGCTCCTTTGGTTTTCCGGCCAGACTGGGTTTCGGGATAGTCAAAAATCATATAGGTGTGGAGAAATTACTGACTTATCTGAAGCGCGAGGAAATTGTCTTTCATGGTTATGTGGAAGTGTGGATTGAAGGGAAATGGAGTAAATGTACTCCGGCATTCGATCCCAGGATTTGTAAATTAAGCGGGGTTCCTTTATTGGAATGGAATGGGAGGGAAGACTCTCTTTTCCAGACTTATGTTGAAGGAAATCAGTTTATGGAGTATTTGCATTTTTATGGGGAATTTGGAGATGTGCCTTTTGAACTGATGCACCGGGAAATGCGTGAGTATTATCCGGATTTATTTGATAATCCCATAGATACTAGGGCTTTTTCC
>CAMPIU010000103.1 GCA_946886545.1 uncultured Flavobacteriales bacterium
TTTTTGGTCCGAAACATATGGATACGGGAAATGTACTAAAGAATTTGGCAAATGTTTACCAACTACAACACGGATTCGATCAAGCCATAGGTACGAAGCAAACGAACCGTCTCACTTCCTTTCATTAGGATACTACAACAAACAATTCAAACAAATTCTTCCATGCCGGTTTAACAGCCTGCTGGCTTTGGATGACGGATTTATTATTGCATCGCAAAATGCGGATAAGAAATTTGGATTGGTCGACACCATCGGCAGGATTATTATTCCATTCGAATACGATGAAATGGCTGCTCCAAGCGAAGGTTTGTTCCTGACTAAATTAAACGGGAAATACGGGTATATCAACAAGAAAAACCATGTGGTGATCGAACATAAATTTGCTTATGCAAGTCCATTCTCCGAAGGATTGGCAGCAGCAAGCAAATCCAGTTTAATTGGCTTCATTGATCGAAAAGGGAGTTTTGAGATCAAAGAACGATTTACTTCAGCAGACGACTTTCAATACGGTTATGCCCAGGTCTTTTTTCACAATCAGACAAGCGTGGTCGATCCCAAAGGAATGATCCTCTTCCCGTTTATTTTCAAAAGTATCCATTCGGTTGGAAACGGTCAGTTTGTATTTGAAGTAAGTGAAAATCTCCGCTCAAGCCTTGCTTCAACCCTCCCCAAGCTGGCAATTGCCCAGAAAATAGAGGAGCTTTCCCAATATGATTCCCTAATTACTACCATGGATTCGGAAATTGATTCTGAGATCCTGGAAGAAAAGTTTATGGGGGTTATGAATTCAATTGGCCAGCTTATCGGCGGAAACGAATTTCAGCAGGTCGTGTTTCTTCACTCCGACGGACCCAATCAATTGTACGCTGTTCAGAAGCGCTCCGATAATGAAAATGCAAGCAGCAATTACAATTTTGCCCTAATGGATGGTTCAGGGAAAATCCTGAGTGACTATCGTTTTTTTGAAGTGAAAGCAGATGAGAAAATAGTGGTAGAAGAAACCGAACATGGTTTTGTAAATTATTACGTTGATTCAACAGGTAAATTGACGAAGGTGGACTAAGCAACCCGTTTTATTTATTCCTTCCGGAAGATTCCTTCTTTTCTCCTACAGTTTCTTTCGGAACCTTTCTCGGTTCCAATAATTCCTGCCAGGTTTTAGGTCGCAACATCGGATTCCATTTGAATTCCTTCAAAAACTGTTCTTCCGGATTGATTTGATCAATCGGGTAAAACTTCCCGTCGGGTTGATTAATGTAGGAGATTCCTATTACTTCCCCGCTGTCGAGGTAAACTTTCAGATCAGAAGAAAAAATCCGGTTCAAACCAAGACGCTTAATTACAATTGCGGTGTCTGTTTTCTCCTCTTCTTCGGGATAAAAGATAGTTTTTGCCTGACCATATACATCTGATCGGATCAACTCGTTATTTTTAAAGAACGACCAAATCTCCTTACCCGAAAGCTGATTGTAATACTTTCCGGAGTCCAATTCATTTGCTGCAAAGGCGTGCGGAAATAAATGTGCCTTCTCTACCAAGGTGTCGTTCTTAATAAATACCCGGATAGTGTCGCCTATCAATTCCGAGTTATAACTCCAGAAATGGGCATTTCCCCATAAATCCATTATCCCATCAGCCTTTTTGTAGTCCAGGGAATCGGAAACTCCCTGTATTTTGTTTTGGAAAATCCGGACATCTTGTCCACCGGTAATCCGTAAGGTTTTCTCTAAAGTATCCCGCAAATGCACCAAAGTATCGGCTCTCAGGAAAAGTGTGTCTTTTGATTTCATAATCCGGATCAGCGGGTAATCAGTCAGGACATCTTTCAGGGTTTTGCCATCGGAAGTAAAATACCCGGCATTGAATTGCACTTTCTGAGCAGTATCCAGCATTTGAACATTCCCTCTTCCTTCGGCAAATTTCCGTTTGGGCGCATAAAACAAACTATCTCCGGTAATGATTCTCGGAGCTTGTTCTATTTTGGCGTTTTGGGTCAGTAAACCTTCTTCCGTTTGCACATGATACCAGCCCTTATCACAATAAAATTTGGAGTCTTTTGTTGTTCCCACGGTTGGACCATAAAAAAAGACTTTATGTACCAAATAATTATAATGCAGCGTATCCGTGGTAAGTTTCAGATCATCACTTTTATAAACTACATTTCCTTTAAAGAAACTTTCTTCTGTATTGGGATAGAAATAACCGTACTGACTGGTTAAAACTTCATTGGTCGTAATATTCTCAATCCGGCCTTTATTCCGGTAAATGGCTTTGGAGCTTTTCGCGTCGTAATCCAGGGAATCGGTTGTGAGCTTATACTCTCTATCCCGGATCCGGACGTGTCCCCAAAGTTTCGCCATTCTGGTTTTCCCGTTGTAATACATTGAATCACAAAACAAATTCAGCGTATCAGCTTTATTGATCTGTACCTTTCCGTAAGCCCAAACTTCTCCAGTCCGTTTTTTGTAATGAGCCGAGTCACAAAACATGACATTTCCCTGGTACTTAAAATTCAGAAAACCGGTTAGACGTTCCTTTCCGCTTTTTTCATCATAAGAAAGTTTTTTCGCGCCGGGTAATAATTCCAGCCAGGATCCCTGTCCATACGAAAATTGCGCACACACAAAAATTGCGCTCAATAAAAGCGCAATTCGATAAGTATATGTATTGAATGACTTCAATTTATCTGGTTGCCAAAGTTTGTTTGCGATCCGGTCCTACCGAAACTGTTTTTACGGGCACTTGCAAATGTTGTTCCAAATAAGTCACATAATCTTTCAAAGCTTGCGGAGCATCTGCAAAGGAAGACAATTCAGTTAAGTCTGTATTCCATCCCGGAATATCTTCGTAAACAGGTTCAATAGTCACTCCATCAATGTCATAAGGCATGTAATCCTGCTCCACACCGTCCACTTTGTACTTCGTACATGCACGGATCGTATCAAATCGGTCCAGTACATCGGCTTTCATCATTGCCAATTCAGTTACACCATTGATCATGATTGCGTATTTCATCGCAGGAAGATCAATCCATCCGCAACGACGTGGTCTTCCCGTTGTAGAACCGAATTCCCGGCCTTCCTGGCGGATTTTTTCCCCTACTTCATCTTCCAATTCTGTTGGGAATGGTCCGGAACCGACACGCGTGCAATATGCTTTGAAAATTCCGATCACATCACCGATCTTTGAAGGTGCTATTCCAAGCCCCGTACAAGTTCCCGCTGTAACCGTATTGGACGAAGTAACATAGGGATATGTTCCGAAATCAATATCCAGCATAGTTCCCTGAGCTCCCTCAGCCAGGATCTTTTTCCCGGAATTCATTGCCTCGTTCAAGTAGTGCTCGCTGTCAACAGCTGTTAGTCCTTTCAAGATCTCAATACCTTCCATCCAAGGACCTTCCAATTCCGCTAAATTGTACTCAAAACCTTCGTAATGCTTCAGCATATTCAGATGTTTTTCTACTAAAGCATTGTATTTATCTTTAAAAGAAGGCAGGAAAATATCGCCTACACGAAGTCCGTTTCTACCGGTTTTATCCATGTATGTAGGCCCGATTCCTTTCAAAGTACTTCCGATCTTATTTTTTCCTTTGGAAGCTTCTGATGCCGCATCCAACAATTTATGCGTCGGCAGGATCAAATGTGCTTTGCGGGAAACAATCAGACGCTTTTTAACATCGATATTAAAAGGTGCTAATTTTTCCAATTCCTTTTGAAAAACTACCGGATCGATCACCACTCCGTTTCCAATCAAATTGATCACATTACTGTGAAAAATTCCTGAAGGAATTGTATGCAACACGTGTTTCACACCTTCAAATTCCAAGGTATGACCGGCATTTGGTCCTCCCTGAAAACGAGCAATAATATCGTATTGTGGAGTAAGAACGTCTACAATTTTTCCTTTCCCCTCATCTCCCCATTGTAATCCTAAAAGAACATCTACTTTCATTTGACTTTATTAAATTTTGCCTCAACCTCATCTGTAGAATTGAAGCAGCTAAAAATTTCGTTTAACTTGGATATTTCGAATAGTTTTTTGACTGCAGGCTGTAAATTCACCAACACACAATCCAATCCTGTTTTTCGTGATCTTGTCAGAATCCGCACAAAGAAATTTAAGCCGGTACTGTTGCAGTATTCCAATTTGGAACAATCACAAAGGACCGCTTTCAGATCACTGGACAGTGATTTCTCAATTTGATCAAGAGCAGCTGTTAATCCTTCGTCAGAAATAATTCTTCCGGAAATTTTGACCAATACAAAATTCGACGACTTCGTTATTTCAAACTGAGCGCTCATTATTGATTTTGTTCATTCTCTTCGTTTCTAACCCCGTAGAAATAAAGTGAATGGTGTTGGATTTTAACCCCGAAAATTTCTTCGATAGTTGCTTTGATACTTTGAACTCTCGGATCACAAAATTCAATGACTTCTCCTGTATCCGTAAGGATAACATGGTCATGCTGTTTTGATCCGTGAGACTTTTCAAACTGCGCCAGGTTTTTACCGAACTGGTGCTTTCTTACTAAGTTGCATGCCAACAGTAACTCAATGGTATTGTACAGCGTAGCTCTGGAAACACGGTAATTCTGATTCTTCATCTTGATGTATAAAGACTCGATATCAAAATGCCCCTGATAATTATAGATTTCAGCCAAAATAGCAAAGCGCTCGGGTGTCTTCCGGTGCCCATTCTGCTCCAAATACGCTGAAAAAATGTTCCTGACTGTTAACTGCAGATCTTGTTGTTGCATCTGACAAAGTTGAAAGGGCAAAAGTAGTTATTTTTTTCTTTTGAAGCACGATTGAATCGGCGGTAAATGAGAAGTTTTCAACGAAATAGCATGCTTTTGAACAGTGCAAAAGAAATCTCTCCCATCGGGATAGCTATCATTCACCCAAAACCAACGCTCTCACTAGGCAAATAGACAGATGTCTATCCGTCAATTTGAGGCGGATCAATCTTCTTTCGTGTCGTACCGCTCAACCCGCTTCACCCCTTCAACCTGCTCGAACTTACGCATCAGGATATCCAAATGCTCGGTATCGTAAACCAATACATGAATCCGCCCTTCAAACAAACCATCATTGGCCTCAAATGAAATGGATTTCATATTCACATTCAATTCCTTCGAAATAACTTCAGTGATTTTATTTACGATCCCAACATCATCAATACCAATCAAACGGATAGCAGCAACACGCGCTACCAGGTCCTGACTTCTCCAGCGAGCCTTGATGCAACGGTAAGCCATCTTTGATTGCAAATGCTCGGCATTCGGACAGTTGTTGCGGTGAATCTTAATCCCTTCCGAAATGGTAATAAACCCAAAAACAGGATCTCCGGGAATCGGATTACAGCAGCGAGCCATTTGGTATTGGATATTCTTGAAATCTTCTCCGATAATGATGGTGTCGTCCTTTTTATTGATCTTAGGATACACATCCAGTTCGTGCTTATCTTTATTTACAGCCGGTTTCTTCTCCAGCTGGATCATTCCGTTTACGTTCTCCAATTCTCTCAACCTGGAAAGATCCACCTTTCCTTTCGCAATCCGGATGTAGAGATCCGTTGCCGAAGAGAATCCGTAAAAGCGCTCCAGAACCGTGATGTTTTCAGATTTAAAACGAATGTGAAGCTGTTTGAATTTACGTTCCAGTATCTCTCTTCCGTCGGCGGCAATTTCCTTACGCTCTTCGTTGAGTGCAGATTTAATTTTCTGACGGGCACGTGCTGTTCCGGCCAGCCTCAACCAGTCTTCAGAAGGTTTTTGCTTGGAAGAGGTGATAATTTCCAGCTGATCGCCATTTTGTAATTGATAACTCAAAGGAACCAGGCGGTTATTCACCTTTGCCCCGATACATTTATTCCCGATATCACTGTGAATATCGTAAGCGAAGTCGAGAATCGTGGCGCCAACCGGAAGCACGCGCAGATCTCCTTTGGGAGTGAAAACATAGATTTCCTCATGGAACAAGTTCATTTTAAACTCTTCCACAAAATCCATTGCATTTACATCCGGATTTTCCAATAAGTCACGGATCTCGGAAATCCAGCGATCGAACTTACTGTCGTCTTTTTGATTTTCCTTATACCGGTAATGAGCAGCCAATCCTTTTTCGGCTATTTCATCCATTCGCTTTGTACGAATTTGTACCTCCACCCATTTTCCCTGCGGAGACATAACGGTTGTATGCAAAGATTCGTAGCCATTTGCGCGGGGAGTTGAAATCCAGTCTCTCAAGCGATCGGGGCTTGGCTGATAAAAATCCGTTACGATGGAATAAACCCTCCAGCAATCAGCTTTCTCCATTTCCATGGGTGTATCCAAAATAATTCGAACGGCAAACAAATCGAAGACCTCTTCAAAAGGCAAATCTTTGCTTTGCATTTTTCTCCAGATGGAAGAAATGGATTTGGTACGGGCTTTTATATCGAAATGATATCCTTCTTTGTTTAAAGCTTCACGAATCGGATTCACAAAGCGGCGAATGAAACGGTTCCGGACATCTTCCGTAGATTTCAGCTTGAGCTGAATATCACGGTAAATCTCAGTTTCCGTATATTTCATGGCTAAATCTTCCAGCTCGGTTTTAATCGAGTAAAGACCCAATCGATGAGCCAGTGGAGCATATAAAAACTTGGTTTCCGAAGCGATCTTGATTTGCTGCTCCGAACTCATGCTCTCCAGCGTACGCATGTTATGAAGACGATCAGCCAACTTGATCAAAACCACGCGCAAATCGTCCGAAATAGTCAGGATCATCTTACGGAAGTTCTCGGCCTGAACGGAAGTATTCTGATCGAAAACATCAGGAATTTTGGTTAAGCCGTCGATAATCCGCCGGGCTTTTTCACCGAACAGATCTTCCACATCCTGTAGCGTAATGTGCGTATCTTCTACTGTATCATGTAAAAGCGCACAGGCAATGGAAGTAGCTCCCAAGCCCATTTCTTCGACACAAATGCGTGCAACGGCAATCGGGTGATAAATATAAGGTTCACCGGATTTCCTGCGCATGTCTTTATGCGCCTCAACCGCAACGTCAAAAGCTTTGCGAATATAGGCCGTGTCCTGGCGGGTTCTGTTCTTTGTCGCTCTTAAAAGTCCCTTAAAAGCGCCTAATATTTCTAATCGTTCTTTTTCTAAATCTATCTGAGCTTCCATATCCCTGAGGAATCAATCTTTTAAAATACAAATATAACAGGAAATAGCCTGTCTTTTCGAGTGCTTTTTGTAAGTGTTAACATTCGAACGTGAACTAACAAAAAAGCCGTTCCTTTTTGGGAACAGCTTTATGAATGATTGAATTTTAAAATTCCTAGTTATCCTTTTCAAATGTTAAAACATATACTTCTCTATCCGTACCGACAGTTTCTGTATATTCCAATTTCATATCTTTCCGGGATTCTTCCAGAATTTTGAACTTAAGACCGAAAGAATTCTGAAACAGGGTAATATCGTCTTCTGAATTTTCCCAGGTTCCTGCATCGATTTCAGTTTCACCGTCAGCAATAAACGTCCAAACGTATGTTCCGTCCTTATCGAATTCAATATAACCGGCATCAACATAATTGATAGAGGTCTCAAGAACTCCGTTGTTATAATATTTATAATCGTACACGGTATTGTTCCATTTTCCGCTTCTTGAGTGTAAATGTCTTTCGATTCTTTTTTCTTTAGAACAGCTTGAAAATCCTAAAGCAAAAACAGATAAGACAAGCAGTAATTTGGTTACGTTTTTCATAAAATTGATTTAAAACTTTCGGTAAATCTATCATTTAAAAATCAATTCAAAATACTTTGGAACGAACTATTTTTTTGAGACCTGGTTTATTACTTCAAAAGCAAAGAAACAAAAAAGCCGCTCCTTTTGAGAACAGCTTCTTCCGGTAAGTATCTGATTGCTACTAATCCTTTTTCAGGGTCAGGGTATATACTTCTTTTTCGATTCCGTCGGATTCGGTATATTCCAACTTCATTTCTTCGGGCCATCTAAAATTTTAATCGAAGTAAGATTTAAATTGAATGACAAAACTAAATCAGATTTCAAGCTGAAAAATCAACCTTTCGGTGGATAGATCTTCCCGGAAACTTCTCCGAAACCGATGCGAACACCGTCTTTTGAAGAGAATCCGCGCATGATCACCGTATCTCCGTCCTGGATGAACTTGCGTTCGGTTCCATCATTCAGTTTCAAGGGTTTTGTCCCTTTCCAGGCCAATTCAAGCATCGATCCGTAAGAATCAGGAGTTGGACCTGAAATAGTTCCGGAACCCAGCATATCTCCACAGCGGATATTACATCCGTTTACAGTATGATGCGCCAACTGCTGCGCCATATTCCAGTACATGTATTTGAAGTTAGAAGTACAGATTTTTGTTTCCGTTCCGTTCTCAGGCTCAATAAACACCTCCAATTGAATATCGTAGGACAACTGACCTTCATACTTTAAATAAGAAAGCACTTCAGGATCTTGTTTCGGCCCATCCATTTTGAATGGCTGAAGCGCATCTAAAGTAACGATCCACGCTGAAATAGTCGAAGCAAAGTTTTTAGCTAAAAACGGCCCTAGCGGAACATATTCCCAGGTTTGGATATCTCTTGCCGACCAGTCATTCAGCAAAACCATTCCAAAAATATAATCT
>CAMPIU010000104.1 GCA_946886545.1 uncultured Flavobacteriales bacterium
AGGAGTTAACCGAATTATTTATTGTTTCTTAGGCAAATTATCCGTTCCTTGTGTTCCAGCCGGATAGTTTGGTGGGTTGTAAGTCGTAGCTGCTGTATCTCCGTCTTGTCCTCCAAATCCATCGTAACGAGTTTCGCGCCAAGGTCCGTAGGTAGTTTCACCTCCTGATATTCCCATCAGGCTCTTTGAATCAAACTTCTTTGATGCTAAAGATTCAAGTGTTTTGCTCATAATTATAATAATTTGTTCTGCCTACTCTAATTCTTTAACTTTACACCAGCATTTTCGGCAACACCTACTAAGTGCAAAGCTTTTTGCATTTCCTGAAGCCGGTAAACTGCCGAAATGCAGGGAGGTGTTACCGCACCTCCGTTTTTTAAATTTTCTGTGAATGATCTTATAAAGGGGATTTCGTTCTCAGTAATAGTGTTTTTGTCATATGAATAGCTTTGTGTTTAAAATGTTGAATGGTAATCATTGAACAAATGAAGTGGAACTCTATCTTTTCGACACATTACTCCTTTGATCAAAAATAATAAAAAATAACCCATGTATGGGCTTTTACTATTTTTTATAAACCACCACTCTTGTATGTGCAAAATGTGGTAGACAAAGATTTTCTGATTGCTTTGGGGAGGCGCGTGCGCGAACTGAGATTGTCCAGAAATATGACGCAAGAAGATTTGGGATTCCTTGTGGGAAATTCCGGTAAACAAATCGGTCGTATCGAACGTGGAGAACATAATGTGACCACCAGCATGATCTATCAAATTTCCAAAGCTCTGGAGATTCCTTTGTACGAATTCTTTTATCTTCAGATAAAGTAAATAACAATGGCACAAATGTCTGTGCATCCATACCATTGGGCCACTTCCACCTGACCAATATCTACAATCTATCGCCTTAATCGTCATAACTCATTTCTTAAGTATTGGGTAAATAAAGCATTGACAGCTTGTCGTAAAACCTAGCAAAAACGGCTCTTGTATACAAATTTTAACTTTCATAAACTCACTTTCAATCAGTATCTTAATCATGATCTGAAAACAAACATAAAAAATATTTCTCAATAATGTATATTTTGTGGTAACTTTATTACTCAAATAAGTAAACAACTTTGTCACTATGCAGCATCGTGGCGAAATTGTAGAAAGAGCGATCCGGAAAAGCGGATACCCTATTACCGGGATCGCCAGGAAATTGGGGAAAAGCAGGAGATGGATGTATCTCATGTTTGACAATCCTCAGGTAGATCTTGAATCAATTATTTTGATTGGAAGAATTATTCACCATGACTTCTCCGATGAAATCAAGGAGTTGCATGCTGTAAACCCAAATTTATTCCTCGAACCGGATTCCAAATACAACAAACAAAACAAGGAGTACTGGAAAAACAAATACCTAAAACTCCTGGAGAGTTACAACGAATTACTGAAACGGACCAATCCCGGAAGAATAGAAAATAAAGATTCGAAAAAGCAAAAACCTAACGGGAATTGAGCGAAGTAGAAGTTCTCATTTACAACTCATAAGTGTGTAATTAATTTTTCAATTACACTTACTCACATGTGATCTAATTTTCCCGTGAACGCGCATTTTCTGGTAAACATATTACCCATGCAAGTGAAGATTTTTGTCACTATGCAACATCGTGGCGAAATAGTAGAACGCGCAATCCGTCAAAGCGGATACCCCATCAGCTCCATTGCCAAGAAATTGGGAAAGAGCAGAAGATGGATGTATCTTATGTTTGACAATACGCAGGTAGACATTGAAACAGTCATTTCAATCGGAAATATCATTCACCATGATTTCTCAGACGAGATCAAGGAACTCAACTCCATCAATACCACTTCTTTTTCCGATCCGGAAAATCCATACAACAATCAAACAAAGGAATACTGGAAAAACAAGTACCTGAAATTGCTGGAAGACTACAACGAACTCCTCAAAAAAACAAACGAAAAGTAGTTTCCAACCAGAGCCTTAACACCAAATAATTTCTTAATCATTATTGTTCGGGGAAGAACCTCTAATCTTTATTTCATAGTGTTCTTAGGCATGACTCTAATAGAGGGCTTATTATCTCGGAATAAGAGAAAGGAATGTTTTTGACAAATCGGATAATAATCCGATACTGAAAATCGCTACCTGGGACACAACGCTCAATTACTCGACAGGGGAATTATTCTAGAAGTGCTAAATGCTTACCCGAACTCCCAATTATTCCGAAGAAGTGACAACCTGCCGGTTCGCTTATTCAATCCCGGGAAGTGCAAATCCTGCAGTGCTTGTAAACTACTGCGGGGTTGCATTTTGGATCCTGATCCAGTCTTTCCGCGGATTGATTCGAAGCGGTAGGTTGGCTGAATGCTGTAATTGAGCCAAGGCATTTTTGCTTACTTTTTGTGCCTTTGCAAAAAGTAAGAAGACAAAAGAGTAATTGTTGGTGGTGCTGCAAATTTAACTGGTAACAATGATTCATACCCCTATAGCTATCGGGACGCAATTCGCAATTATTTAATGTGTGCTCATCATCGTCTCATTCACAACGATAATAAAGTCCGCCCGGCCTTGATGTTCTTTTTCAAGCTTTCTCACATCCTTCTGTGATACGGTCGTGATCGTTCCAACTTTGACTCCCGGTACATAGCGCTCCACATACCACACAATTCCCTGGTAAAAATCCGAATGGAAAGCGCCGTTTAAGAAATAGACCATCTCTCCCTTTTTCACGTGCTCCGCAATTGAATATCCCATTGTTGCGTCTTTAATAGCTTGTGCATACGCAAAATTGATCCCCGAAGCATGCATTTCTTTCCCCATTTCAATCAGTTCCACATACTGGGTCAGTGTCGAATCGAAGGGAAACGGAAGCGGTGCCATTAAGCGTTTCTGGTCTGCCGGAAGGGAATCCAAAGCAGTAGGCCCTTTCTTAAATACCAGGCTCGCGTACTTCCGGGTCACATTTGCCGCAAACGGAACATTCCCATATGCAATGGCAGAATCCAGGATTGGCTTGTAATCCGTTTTAAAATTGGCCCACAATTCGGTGGAATCCTTTAGAGCCTTGTAAGATCTGTTCGCTATATAAGCATTCAGTGCTTTCACCTGGTGTAGTTCAAACATTTCAAAACCTACTGCCAGTTTTGGGCCTTTTGCTACTTTGTTTAATTCCATCAACACGTTCAGTTCAAACCAATGGGAGATCGGATTATCGTGAAATTCACCGAAAAGAACCACCTGGTTGGCAGAAACTTTACTCATCATTTTCTGAAAAGAAACTTGTTTCCCTTTGGAATCAAAAATGCGGAATGCTTCCAGTTCCTGCCCGTAGGCAGCAGAATAAACCAGGAATGCCAATAAAAGATATCTCATCCTCCAAAGATAGGAACTTTGAAAAACTCCTCCTAACCCATTTTTAGTAAGTCCTTCCTCAAACTACCTCCCAAAGGGTAGACCAATAATACTGTTTGTTCCTGGTTGGAAACACTAAAAAGCTATGTGTCCTATGTTCCTATGTGGTTAATATCCTCCCGCGTTTCGAAATTCTATCTAATTTTAAGTAACACAAACACAACACCTACCTCAAAAAGGTTACTTATTTTTGTACTATGTTGAAAAAACTGTGTAATGCTCTCCCAGTAACTCTGCAAAGCCTTTTGCTCCGGATTTCGATCCTGTTGTTATTGATGACCATTACGCGCCTGGTATTCTATTTTTTCAATCTTGATTCCTTCGCACACGTGCATTTCACAGATTGGCTGGCTGGAATCTGGTTTGATCTTTCAACCATTGGTTTGCTGCTCATGCCTTTCATTGTCTTCAGTTTACTACCCCAAAAATGGCAGAGCAATTGGATCATTCGCTTCTTCAAAGGCCTCACTTTCTTTGTGCCTACTTTGTTGATCGTTGCATTGAATTTGATGGATACCGCTTATTATAACTTCACCCTTAAGCGCTCCACAGCTGATCTGTTTGTAATTGTTTCAGCCGGAAATGATATCGGTCAGCTGCTCACAAGCTTTATTTCGGATTACTGGATGCTGATCCTGATCTTCATCCTCGGAACGGTTTTATTGGCTCGATTGTATAAAAGAACCGCTTTCACAAAGCTGAAAAGCACGAATGAGAGCAGCCTACGTAAGGAGATTGTCGTCTTTTTTATTGTAGTACCGCTCTTTATATTGATGGGAAGAGGTGGCTTTGGTTTAAGACCCATTTCTTCTATCGACGCTACCTTGTACACCCAGCCGGAAAATTCAGCCCTGGTCCTGAACTCAGCCTTTACCCTGCTCAAATCTATTGGGAAAGATGATTTGTCGGAACAGCATTATTATTCCGAAAAAGAACTCGATAAATTATTCGACCCGAAAAGAACCAGTCACCCGCAACACATTCTTCCGGATGGAACCAATGTCATGATCATCATGCTGGAAAGCTTCGGAAACGAATGGGTCGGACAGTTCAACAACGGTGTTTCCTATACTCCGTATTTGGATTCCTTACTGGATCAAAGCTGGTATTTCGAATACGGAATTTCAAACGGAAAGAAATCCATTGAGGCGGTGCCTACTATTTCTGCTTCTGTCCCTACTTTAATGGATAATCCCTACATTTCATCGGCTTACTGCAACAACCAGGTTCAAAGTTTACCCAATATTTTAACGAAGCACGGCTACAGCACTGCTTTCTATCATGGCGCTACCAACGGTTCCATGCGTTTCAACAGTTTTGCTTCTCAATTGGGCTACGAAGAATATGTGGGTCGCTTTGAATACAACAACGACAAACATTTTGACAAGACCTGGGGAATCCTGGACGAATACTTTAATCCCTGGACTGCAAAGCAGCTCACAAAAATGAAAGCGCCTTTCATGGCTAACTTATTTACGCTTTCATCCCATCACCCTTATTTTGTCCCGGAAAAATGGCGCAAGAAAGTAAAGAACGGTCCGCACCCGATTTGCAAAAGCATTCATTACGGCGACATCAGTCTGCGCAAATTCTTCGAACAGGCAGCAAAAGAACCCTGGTTTAAGAAAACCCTGTTTGTCATTGTGGCAGATCATACACCTTCCAGCAACAGTGAGATCTATAATCAGCGAACAGAAATGTACCGCATCCCGATTGCATTTTATGATCCTAGCGGAAAATTGCCTCGCAGAAGAGAAAAAGTCATTTTCCAGCAGATCGATATCATGCCTACAGTTTTGGACCTGGTCAATATCAAAACAGATTATTACAGCTTCGGCAACAGCTACTTCTCAAAAGAACCGAGAGAAGCAGTTACCTATTTGGAAGGTGCTTATTATTATTTCCGGGGAGACAAATTATTGGTTTATTCCAATGATGAAGCTACAAGCTTAGTCAATTTCACCATTCGCACCTAAAACCCGGTAAACCTGCTGCCTGCCCAATAGGAGGAAGCAGAAAAGATGGCAAAGCGTTTGAAGGCCATTATTCAGCGATATAATCATGATTTAATCCATAATCAGACGATTGTACGATGAAAAAGAGAATTCGGTTCATAATCAATCCCATTTCCGGCGGGGTCAAGAAAGCCAAGGTTCCTCAAATGATCGAGGAGCACTTGAATCATGACCTTTTTGAATATGATATCGCAATTACTCAATATAAGCAACACGCCAAATCCATTGCCGAAGAATCGGCCCAAGAGGGAATCGATATTGTGTGTGCAGTGGGTGGAGACGGTTCCGTTCATGAAGTAGGAACAGCGCTGGTAGGAACCAAATGTCACCTGGCCATCATTCCTACCGGATCCGGAAACGGGCTTGCAAGACACCTTAAAATCCCTTTAAAAACGCCCCAGGCAATTCAAAATATCAATGAACTGAATAGTATTCGTATGGATACGGGCTTGGCAAACGACAAACCTTTTTTAGGTGTCGGTGGTTACGGATTCGATGCATTCATTGCAAAGCGTTTTGATGAATACCACATTCGTGGATTTTGGGGATATACTCAATTGGTTTATGAGGAGTACTTCTCTTATAAACCACCAAAAATGAAGATCATTTTGCCAGATCAGCAGATCAAAGGCAATTTCCTGCTTTGCTCCATTGCCAATTCCTCCGAGTTTGGAAACGGATTTTGCATTTCACCCAAATCGAATGTGATTGACGGACAAATGGAACTGGTTCTCTTGAGTAAATTTTCCTGGTGGAGAACAATGGGGGTAATTGGCAGGTTCTTCTTCAAAAAGATCGAAGGTTCCAGGTATATCCGGATCATTCCATTCCGGAAAGCACGGATTATCTTAGATGTTCCCTTGGCGCATTACGATGGCGAACCCTTTGAAGTAAGAAAAGAGATCAATATAGAAATTGTTCCGGCAAGTCTTTCAGTACTCTGCGGAAAAGGATATTTAGAATTCGCAAATTTGAAACTTAAAACAGATGAACATGTTTATTGAAACCGATTTAGAAACCGTGCTTGCGCATTTGAATAAATTGACTGCTGAAACAAAACCTGCATGGGGTAAAATGTCTTCACAGCGAATGGTGGAGCATTTAACCGATACTCTCCGGATTGCTACAGGAGAAAATCCGCAGCAATTGCTCATTCCCGAAGACAAGGTGGAGCGAATGGTGGCTTTTTTGTATACCGACAAACCAATGGCCCGGGATATGGAGGTTCCCTTTGCAAAAGAAGGCACTCCGCTGCGTCACGAGGAATTGGAGTTGGCTATTGATGAATTTGTAGATGTTTATTTGGAATTCCAGGAAATGTTTGCACAGGATCCGGAACTAAAAACGGTTCATGCCTATTATGGTCCGCTGAATTATGAACAGTGGGACTTATTGAATAAAAAACACCTCACACATCATTTTACCCAATTCGGGATCATATAAAAAACAGTAGGGGCGAAAAATTTTTCGCCCCTACTGTTTTTTGAATTAGTTTTTATTTACTGGTCTTTTTAACCGGTGCAACTATTTTCTTGTTTTCGGAAGCAACCTTCTTTTTGGTTTCTGTTCTTTTCTTAGGCTCTTGTTTCTTTGTTCCGTCTTGAGCATAAGTTGCAAGAGATGTTCCAACTACTGCAATTAGAATCAATGCTAAATTTTTCATAGTCCTTTTTTTTATTTAGAATGTTTTTACAATTTATATGCCAATTCCAAATATACGAAAACTTCAAAAGAGACTTCAACTACACTCAATCACCTTTTAAACTTTTCAATTCAGAATGATGAGAGAAATCACCCCCTTAATTCTTCATTCAGCATTCTACATTCTTTGTATATTTGAATTCGAAACAATAAACACATGGTTCAAGCCTTTAAACATCATTGGACAGGAATAGAACAAGTAGCAAAAGCATTACTGAAAGGGAAGTTTTTGTTGTTTTTTATTCCCGGACTAATTGTTGGATTGATTTACCTCTACTTTCAGTGGCAGGCTCAGCGCGTTTTATCAGTTGTTCATGTGGCGGATGATGTACCTGTTGTCGGATCAGCAATTTCCTGGCTGGCAGATGGTGTGTTCAGTATTTTCAACCTGATCGTTTCTGAGTTCTATAAGTTTGTGATCCTGATAGTACTTTCACCTGTAAACTGCATTCTTTCGGAAAAATTCGACAGTTATCTTACCGGAAAAGAATACAAATTCGACCTTATCCGGCTCCTCAATGACTTCCTGAGAATGATTCTCATCGTGATAAGTGCACTTCTCATGGAATATATCTTCCTGGGAATCTGGTGGCTGTTTTCATTGCTTATGCCCGATTTCATCGGAGAAGCCATATTCTTTTTAATTGCTTCCTTTTTCGTTGGTTTTTCTTTCTATGATTACAGCATGGAGCGTTACGGACTTAGCTTCTTTAAAAGCTGGGGACTGGGTTTTTCCAAAATGAGTTATATGCTCATCACCGGAGGGATCTTTACATTGATGATAAAAATTCCTGCAATCGGAATTATTGTAGCCCCGGTTCTGACAGCTATGTTATCTACAGCTGTCTATATTTTATTCGCAAAGAAAAATCAACCTGCACCCTTATCCACTGTTCAAGATCAAGATCTATTAGATACATAAAAGAATAAAACATGAATGACTTATTCTCATCTTTCCAGGCAAGTTCCAAAGAAGAGTGGATCGCCATCCTGAAAAAGGAACTGAAAGGTGAATCGATCGACACATTAAACAAGATCAATCGCGTGGAAGAAATTACTTTCCCAAGTTATTTCCATTCCGAAGATCAAAAAAAAGCCTTCTCTGATCCTGGGTTAGCTCCTTATACAAGGGGAATTCAGCCAAAGAACAACGACTGGACGATTGCAACTTCTTTCCGCATTTCGGATGTGAAAGAAACCAATAAGGAAATTATTGCTGCACTGATGTCCGGAACAGATCATTTGGTACTGGAAGCAATGAATTCAGAACCAATTGATTTCGCTGTGCTTTTGAATGAAGTGGGTCTTTCATTTATACACACCACTTTTAAAGCAAAAAGCATTGAGCAGCTTACCCGCTTTTTAGACTTTGTAAAAGAAGCCCCGGTCCTGATCGAATACGCTGACAATCATGAGTTGCTAAAATCGGTCAATCCGAGTCAGCATCCAAAAACAAAACTCTTCCAGGTGGATGCATCATCAGTTCAGCAAGCCGGAGGAACAAGCTGGCAGGAATTGAGT
>CAMPIU010000105.1 GCA_946886545.1 uncultured Flavobacteriales bacterium
GTATTGGTAGTGTAAATTATAGAACTGTGTAAAACTAGGGCAATAATATTGGATATTAATAGTGTGTGTATTGCGTGGGAAAACATGATTGGAGATCTTCTGAATTTTATCATTTACCACAACCTCTTTCAGAAAAGGTCTTAATTTTCGGTATTTCGGAACTTCAAAAAAACTAATCAGCATTCCTTGAATAGTCGGGAAGTAAAAGTGTTTGTTATCGGGGGAATAGTAGTTGTTTTGGAATCCGCCATTGAATTCGGTATTTAAAATCCCATCATCCTGACGCAGTCGAAAAGGAATAAGGAAATTGGCTTTGCGTGAAACGAAATCCTCGATTTTCCGTTCACTGATGATATACAAACCGTGATTAGAAGAAATGTACAGATTCCCTTTGTTATCCGGTGCCAATGTGAAAATGTCATTGTCAAGCAGGCAATTTTTCATCCGGTTAAGCGGACAAAGCTTCTTGTAGTCCCAGTAATACAAACCGCCGCCGTAGGTCCCGATATAGAATGTCCCGTCTTTCTTTTCATAAAATGACCGAACTTCTTTTCCATGCAATCCATTTCTGATGCTGAACTGCCGTTTGAGTTTTAAATCTTCCGAAATAATAAAAAAACCATCCTCTCCTCCAACCAAAACATCTCCGTTTTTGAGTTGATAGAAGCAAATAACCAGTCCGATATTTAGTGATTTGAATAAGGGTTTGAATTCGCCTGTTGCTTCCCCCAGTGAGATGCCATTTTCTGTTCCAATCCAAATCCGTTTCTTTCGATCCTGAAAAATAGCATGGATTGATTTTTTGTAAAACTCTTTGTTAATAATCCTGACAAGTTTACGATTCTTCAGAACCAGGATTCCTTTCCCCCATGTTCCTCCCCAAACTTCTCCGTTGATGTTTGCAAGACATGAGAAATCGGTACGGTTTTTATAATTATAGTAGATTGAAATTGATCGCAGATCAAACTTGAAAATATTCGAGTAAGTTCCCGAAGCAACTAATTCATTGTCCGGGGTTTTGATAATCGAACTGAGGGAGGATTCTTTTAATGTCGGTTCGTCATAAACAGATAAGCATTGTTTTATTTTTAGTTGAAGAAGTCCCTTGTCATTACTTCCTGCAAAAAGAAAATTCTCATCCGAATTATAGTAAAGCGACAATATTACCTTACTTGGAAAATTGGTGTTTTGTGATTCAAAGGCGGCATAAAGACTATTCTTGTAAAAAATTCCCTTGTGGGTAGAGAGGAATATCTCATTGTGCGGACTAAAGGCAATATCAGTAAAAGACACTCCCTCTGTATTTTCTTTAAACTTTTGAGGAAATAGTTTTCCTTTATAAAAGATGGACACTTGATTGAGACCCAGTAAGTAATTTTCTCCAGTATAAGGATCTCTTTTGGCTTTGTAATAAATCTCGTTAGTTAATTTCTTCCATTTGGAATTTTGGAAAAAAAAGGTTCCGGTTGAATCGGAAAAGAAGGGAGTTTTGCCAACCAAACCAACTCCAGAGATTGGACCGTTACTTTTTATTGTTGAGATGAAGCGATTTTTTCTGGAACCCAGCCTGGAAATCCACATCTCTCTTTTTTGGTTGATGTATATAATGGAGTCGTGGTAAAAAGAAGCGTTCATATTGTCTTCTTTTGATAAGGCTTTCGTCACCGGGGATATTTGAAAGAGCCTGTTCCGGTTGTTTAAACCATAGAGAATATTTGATTTGGGATCAAGGAACATTTTGGTGCAAAGAATCTTTCTGCTTTCATCCGTTGGGTTGATATCCGCAAATGTCTGCCCGTTGAACTCAACCAATCCGTTCGCTGTGCCGATGATGAGATTCCCGGTTTTATCAGGGATCATCGTTGAAATCTGATGCTGAGGAACTCCATCCTCAGTTCCGTAAACCCGAATGGTAAAAGGAGAAGAACTGTTTAAAGTTGATTCGATTAGTTTTCCAAGTAGTTGGGCGTGAGCAGAATGACCTCCTAGGAAAATGAAACAGGCAATACCTAGAAGTAACCGACGAACTGGTTTGTGATAAGGGTATTTCAGTTTCGAACTCATATTGCGAATTTAATACTAAATCAATTTATCTAAATGCAGTGTATGCCTTTCGCATTTGACAAGGTTGCTTCAATTAATTTTTGAGCAACTTTTGAAGCGTGAATCCCTCTGTATTTCTTTGCTTTTCCAAGCAGTAAAGGACTAATCAGAAATAGAAGTCCCTGAATTATTTTCTCGCTGAAACGCTTTTCTTTTCTTGGACCGATTAAAAATGAAGGTCTTATGAAAACAGTAAGTGGAATTTCCAGCTGACTAACTCCTTGTTCCATTTCCCCCTTTGTGCGTAAATAAAAGTTCGAAGATTTTTCGTTTGCTCCAATGGAAGAAACAATACCGATTTTTTCGACACCTGCTTTCTTGCAGAAACGTCCGAATGAGACGACATAGTCTCTATCGATTTCTTGCTGACGCTTTTTGCTTCCGGCCTTTTTGAGTGTTGTTCCCAGTGCACAAAATGCAACATCTATTTTCTCCGCCACTTCCAATTGTTCCAATTGATCAAAAGGAACAAGGACAACTTGCATTTTTGCATGACCAAAACTAAGTGGATTTCTTGCAAGTACCAAAACTTTCTCGGTTCGCGGATCATTTAATGATTGGATCAAAATTTCATTTCCAACCAAACCACTGGCTCCTGAGATGCAGATTGTCATTGGATAGACTAGTTTTTGGCAATGTAAATATCGACTTCTGATTCTTCTCCTAACCGGGATCTGTGATCATACACTTCATAATCGTAAGTATAACTTCGGTTTAGTGTTTTATCCTGACTCCAGATGGAATGCCACGTGTCAATAATTGCTTGAGGCAAGCCTCCTTTCGCCAAAAAAGATTGGAAATTTCCACCTTCAAATTCACGACCGATTAATCCTGAGGGAATAATGTCGAGAGAAGAAACTTTTAAGCCAAGGATACAAGTATATTTTCCGGTATAATCGCTTTCATAGTCTGTATAAATACAGACAATATCAGAATCAACCCGGTTTGGAATTTTTTCCAGTAAATTCTCTGAAATGAACTGTCCCCAAAGCGCTCCGATTGCTGTTGAAGCTTCTCCTTCCTTGTTAGAAGTCTCGGTTGAGATACCGATAATTTTGAATCCTTTTTGCCGAATCATTGAACTTATTTAAGACGATGAATTTAGTTATTTCCTTTGGAATGAATATCGCATTATTGATCTTTCACACAACGAACTGAGAAACCTCCGTTTTTGCGGACATATAGCGTGTTTACATTATCGTTGAAATGGTACATGTAATTTTCCCAGACATATTTTCCTTTGTGTTCGGTTGAAGTCCACCAGGCAGTTAATAATCCTAAGCTGCTGAATTGACCGTCAGCATGTCGTTCTCCAGCCGGATTACCTGAAAAGTGACTGCTGTTCGAACCGTTTCCGTTGTATTCCCACCCTTGTTTGGATTTCAATTTTTTTCCTGCAATAGCTCTGCCTCCCAGAAATTCGGTTAATTGGATCCATTCCATACCACTTGGAATGTGTGTGCCTTTTGGAGCTAGTCCTCGCGGATCTGATACCGCATACCAATTATAGAGCTTTCCATACAAGGAATCATTTTCCGGATTGTTTTCAAAAAAACACCAAGCAGGTTTTTCGGCTTTGCCAATCTCCACCCATTCTTCGTTTGTTTTTACTTCAGGAATTGTATCCCCGTTTCGAAAAGTACAAACGCTTAAATTTTTACGCGCCCATAATTGGTTCCCTATTTTCACATAAAGACTGTCGGAGACCAACCCTTTTTTCCTTGGAATTAGTTCCTCTCTTTGTTCATTGTTTTTACACGCGGCAAGAAAAACAAAAAGAACAATGATATATAGAATCAGGCTTTTCATGATTGGCATAAGTTACATAATGATATATAATTAGGAGATATTAAAAATAGAGCAATTTTATTGAACTATTTCGTGTAAAAACACCCTGTTGTAATTTACTGGAAATCAGTGTTAAAAACGATTGTAATCATTTACAAACGAAAAATATTCGACAGTAATTAGTTAATGACCGATTTTGATTTTTAGACTCCTACAACTTTGCATCATCAATCGGTTGAAGGTCAATCGAATCAACTATTTACAAACGTTTAAAACAAACAAGTATGAACACACTAAAAAACAAAGTGAATTTAATCGGACGATTAGGAGCAAAACCTGTAGCACAAACTTTTGACTCTGGTGCAAAGAAAATCCGTCTGTCCGTTGCAACAAACGAGCGCTTCAAGAATAAGAAAGGAGAGTGGGAGGACAACACTCAATGGCACACGGTAATTGCCTGGGGCAGGTTGTGTGATCGTATTGAGAAAGTCCTGGATAAAGGGTCAGAGGTTGTAATCGAAGGAAGAATCGTCAATCGATCGTATGAAACCAAAGAAGGAGAAAAACGCTTCTCGACCGAGATTGAACTGAATGAGTTTGTATTGTTAAATGGAAAAAAACAAGAAAATAACTAATTAGAATCGCTATGAATACTACTATTAAACAGGATCAGGTTTTGCACATGAACCATGTAAATATCATCGGAAAAATAAGTTCGGAACCAAAAGTAAGCCTTTTGCCAGGTGGAAGAAAAGTGGTTAATTTTTCTTTAGCTACCAAGGAACATTATCTGGATAAAGATGGGAATCTTCAGGTCAAACAAGATTGGCATCGGCTAACTGCGTTTGGAAGATGGGTCAATATCCTGGAAGAGTTATGTGCGAAAGGTATCAATGTTGCGGTGGAAGGCAGATTGGTTAGCCGCTTTTATAAAACAGAGTCGGGAGAACGAAAAATGTTCTCTGAGATTGAGGTCAACGATTTAATTATTTTATAAATGTTGCGAAATCAAGTTACGTTGGTGGGGCGTCTGGGATCAGACGCTACCATCACCACCTTTGAAAACGGTTCTATGGTTGCCCGTTTCCAATTTGCGGTGGATAACCAGTTGAAAAAAGTCGAGTCTGATTCGAAAGCATTATATCGCATGTTTGCATGGGGAAATACGGCCAGTTTTTTAACCAATTATTGTAAGAAAGGCAACAAATTAGCAGTTTCCGGAAGGTTGGTTAATCGAACTTATGTGGATAAAGAGGGACGCTCACAAAGAGTTACTGAAGTGGAAGTCAGACAAGTCGTTAAGTTTTAAATGGTCTTAATGATTATAACTCTTAACGATGTGCAGTTGAACGGGAGTCATTTGGCTCCCGTTTTTAGATTCCGTTAAACTGAAATCTTAGCCATTCATCTATATTTAAGTAACCTTTCGTATATTTTTCATTAAATCCAAGAATTTCCGTCTAATTTTGTATCATCAAACTTGACACATTGAAAAAAATTGTACTTCTATTCTTTTTGCTCATCTCGTATTTTGGGAATTCTCAAACGATGACTATTAAGGCGAATGTCATTGACACAAATTCGCAAATGATAGTCAGGAGCGCTGTTGGTATTGTGAAACGGGTCCGTGATTCTGTTTTATTGGATTTTAAACGATCTGATAAATTCGGTCACATGGAGTTTACACTTCCCATTGATACTGTGGAATTTACTGTTATTCATCCTGAATATGGAGTTTTCCGGGCATTCTTTTTTGGCTCAAAGGAAAACAATTCCTTCGTGATGGACACTTTAGCAATGCCAGATAAGAGCACTGCATTGGACGAAGTGTTGATTTATGCAAACAGAAACCCAATTTATTATCGGGGAGATACTTTAGTGTATGTTGCCGATTCCTTTAAAGTAAAGGAAAATGCCGTTGTTGAAGATTTGATCAGGAAATTACCGGGGATGACAATCGATGAAAACGGAAAGATCAAGAACCAGGGGAAGGAAATCGGACAGGTATTGGTTGACGGAGATGAATTCTTTGGGAATGACCCGACTATTGCGACTAAGAATTTGGCAGCAAACGGAGTTGAAACCGTTGAAGTTTACGAGAAGGATGCTGAAGACGGGAGTGATGAAAAAGTACAGGTGCTTGATCTGAGGCTCAAGGACGAAGCCAAAAAAGGGTATTTCGGTAAAGTCAATCTGGCCGGTGGCTTGGATAAATTCACCCCAATAAACCATGGGTTTTACGAGGGTGAAATACTTTTGAATTCGTACAACAAAAATCAAAAGCTGGCAGTTTATGCACTTGGTTCGAATACTCCGAAAACGAATATTAACGGAAGTGATTTGTTTAAATTCGGATTGTCTGACGGGCGGGATTGGATGGCTGAAAATGATGATATTCAATCTTATAGTCAGGATGGGCAGAATGAAAATGAGGGTATTCCGAATACATTTAAAGGAGGATTCTATTTGGATCAGAAATTCAAGAAAGGAGCGAAAATCCGTTTGAATTATGCTTTTAATCAATACGAAGTAAAAACGCAAACAAACAGCAGGTCTCAGTATTTATTGACGGATACATCGTACACAACGGATTTGGATAGTTATACTAAGGAATCCTATTTGCAGCATCAAATCGGAATTAAGTATTCCCAGCAAATTGATTCGCTAACGCGTTTTGAGTTAGAACCAAAACTGCAGTTGAATAATACGAATCAGAATTCATTTTCCAGAACAGATTTCTTGTCTCAAAGAGATACTTTAACCCGATATACTACTATTGACAATGCGAGTGAGGCAACAGGAGCGAATTTGAATACGACGTTCAGATTATTTAAAGATTTCAAGAAAAAAAACAGAAAGTTAATTGCCCGTTATAATTTTGTTGGTACAGATAATAAATCGGATGGTACTCTTATATCAAGAGATATAGATGCAGGAACAGGTTCTTTGAATTATCAGTTCGATCAGAAGAAACAGAACAGAAGTAATTCGATGATCCATACGGCTTATGCAGATTATTTTGAACCTATTGGAAAACGATTTAAATTGGAGTTCGAATACGAATTTTACAAGAATAACAACGGTCAAAGAAAAACGACCCTGAATCCGGTTAATGGAGAATATGTAGATGTAGATACTACTTATTCCAATCAATTTAAAACAGATAGGCAGCAACACAGAGCCGGAGCGTTTTTGATCTATGAAAATGCGAAATTGAGATTGTCTGTGGGTTCCAGATTCAGAACAATTTCAATTGACAACAGAAACATATTTACGGATTCACTGATCAATCAGGATTTGAATAATATTTTACCTCGTGTTGTATTCAGATATAAGTTCAGTCAGACAACCCGTTTAATGATCCAATATAACACGAATTCAAGTCTGCCTTCAATTGATCAGTTGCAACCTGTTCTGGACAATACGAATCCAAACTTTATCCAAATTGGTAATTCAGCTTTGAAACCGAATTATACGCATAGTATCAATGGTAACTTCAATACCTGGAAAGGGCTTAGCGGTTTCTATATGTATTCAGGGTTCAGTTATTCGCATATTAAGGACAACTTTAGTTCGAATACAGTTTTCGGGGCGAACGGCGGATCCATTTCTCAAGCAATTAATGTGAAGAGTTCCGACTTCTTATATTATTGGGCCGGTGCCGGAATTCCAATGAAAGGAGTGAAGGATTTGAATTTGCGGATCAATGGAAACGGTAATTTTACATCTTCCATGAACCAGATCGATTCAGTTGATAATGATACAAGAAATACAGGCTTTGGAATAGATATGGATCTGGATTATAATGGTGATTCATTAAGAGCAGTTATTGGCGGGGGAATTGATTATAATATACCTTATAACTCATTAACGACACAATCTAATCAGCCGTATACAACATACAACTTCAGAGCGGAAATCGATTGGACCTTACCATACAGATGGTTTATCAAATCAGATGCTACCTATAATATCAATACAGGTAGAACAAGTGGTTATAATATCAATTACGTGATTTGGAATGCGTCCATTCAACGTTCATTCCTGAAAACCGGAAACCTGTTATTCGGGATCGAAGCTTACGATATCTTAAATCAGAATATCAGTAATTACAGGACGGTTAACAATAACGTGATTGTCGATCAGAGAACAAATATTATCCGTCGTTACTTCATGGCGAAGATGACACTTAGATTCAATAATTTTAAAACAAAAGAAAATGATTTCGATGGCTGGAATTAGAACATTGATCCTTTTGGGAGTCCTATTTCTGGGAGGATCGGTCCAAGCTCAAACACAACTTGTAAGGGAAGGTAAGATTACCTACGAGCGAAGAACGAATGTTTGGAAAATATTTGAGGATGAGCGAATGAGACAATTCATCGGTGAAAAAAACAAAATTAAGATAGAAGAATTCACCTTGTATTTCAATGACTCGTCTTCTTTATTCTCTTACGTGGTACCGGATCAACCGGATCCTCAAAGCTGGCTGACCATGAAAAATACGGTATACAATCAGTTTAACAAAGGACAGCGTTTTGTGTACATGGACATGATGGGGAATTCAATGACGGTTGGGGACAGTTTACTCAAGCATACATGGAAAATTACAGACAAAACACGTAAAATTGCCGGTTATGAGTGTACCCGCGTGATTTGGCAAAAGGACGATACAACCCGTATTTACGCCTGGTACACAACGGATATGATCGCAACGGTAGGGCCGG
>CAMPIU010000106.1 GCA_946886545.1 uncultured Flavobacteriales bacterium
TGTCGCCCGTGATTACTTTTACTTTAATTCCGGCATCATAAATTTTCTGAAACACCTGTTGAATGCCTTTTTTAGGAGGGTCGTAAAAGACAATAAATCCCAAAAACTCAAAAGGAAAGTCCTGTTGTTCTTCCGGGAAATCATCTCCTTTAAAAGGAGACTTAGCAACACCCAACACCCGGTAACCTTGCTTACCAAAATCCTGATTTTTTTGATGAAGCATTTCAATTTCCTCCTTTGTAAGGTTTGATACTCCCAAAATAGCTTCCGGTGCCCCTTTGGCTGCAATAATCCGCTCACCTGAATGATTTTCAAAAAGATGGGTCATCATTGGCGGTTTGCCTCCTAAGGGATATTCATGGATCATCCGGAAATCTTTCCGCTGATCATTGGTCTGGGTTTGCTGGTATACGTGATGAATTGTTATCTCCATCGGATCAAACGGAACGGGTTCACTGCTCCACATAGCAAATCGGATGAGTTCTGATAATTCGGGAGCCGCAAAATGTGTCTCATCAAAAACCTGATTGGAATTGTAATCATAAAGTGCTTTCAGGTGCATGGAATTTTCTGTAATGGTTCCGGTTTTATCGGTACAAATTACGGTAGTGCTTCCCAATGTTTCTACCACACTGCTTCGCTTGATGATGATGCCTTCCTGCATTAGTTTCCATGCTCCCAAAGCCATAAAAGTGGTAAAAGCAACCGGTATTTCTTCCGGCAAAATAGACATTGCCAAAGTCAATCCGGCCAATAAACTTTGTATGATATCCCCCGATTTCCAAAAGCTATACACCCAAACCAACAGAAAAACGGCGACACCTATAATCGCCATCCATTTCACGAACCTGGTAATCTGAGTATGCAGGGGTGATTGCTCCTCTTTGATATTTTGAATGGATTCTCCGATTTTACCCAACTTCGTTTCGCTACCGATCTTTCCCACCTTGAAGACCGCCAAACCCGAAACGACCAATGTTCCGCTATACACTTCCCTATCTAGAGTTTCCCGGCTCTTAAAGACCGAATAGCTTTCTCCGGTAAGCGACGATTCGTTGACTGAAAAATCGTTGCTGTGCAGAATTTCACCGTCGGCGTTAATCATTTTTCCCTCTTCTACAATGCACAAATCACCCACAGCAATTTCCCGGGTGGGAATTTGAATAACTTTTGAATTCCGGATAACCGTGCTCAAGGGCTCGTTCAGCTTTTCGAGGGCTTCCAATGCCTTTTTACTACGGCTGTCCTGATAGAAAGAAATTCCGGAAACAGCTATAATTGCTCCAGACATAAATACCGCTTCCGAATAATTCCCCACGATCACATAAATAATCGCCACGGCAATGAGCAAAAGTAACATGGGCTCTTTCAGGATGTCCAATAACATGCTGAACCAAGTAGCTTTTTTGATACTATTTGCCTGATTGTAACCGAATTTATCTCGGGAGATTTTGAGTTCTTCTTCTGAAAGTCCTACTAAATCTTGTGGTATATTATATGGCACTGAATTTTACTGTTGAAGTTATCATGTTGTCATAGGTTTGTCAAACAACTTTTGAAAGCAGGGATTGTTTTACTTTCAAAAGAGCGTTTCTCCTAAGATAAAACTTTCTCTTTAAAAACTTATCGTTTCGCTGAAGTAAGGTTTGGTATGGTAAATTGTTACCACTCATCTTTGGTAAAAACCAGGTTTTCAATATAATTCCATTGCTAAAGAACCGTTGTTTATTTCCTCCAATTTTCTCGTCTGATTGAATAGATCAATTCGTCTAGTAATTCGCCATTTTTCACCAATACTTTTTCAAATTTTCCTTCAAGAATGAAACCATTCTTCTCTAAAACTCTTTGTGAAGCAATATTAGTACCAAATGGACGAGCGAATACCCTGTCAATCTCATAGGTCTCAAAAGCAAAATTCACCATTTCTTTAATTGCGTCACTTATAATTCCTAATCCCCAAAAAGGCTCTGCCAGCCAATAACCAAGTTCCGCGTTTCTTTTATGTATGTCGTCTTGCGGGTGTATTCCGATTCCACCTACAGATTGTCCATCTACGTCAATCGCAAACACATGTGTCGGGTCGTCTTTTGTTGCAAAATCTATAAATGCCTTTCCTTTTTCTTCTGTATATGGAAAAGGAAATTTATCAGTCATATTTTTTGCTACATCCCAATTATTAGCATATTTGACCAAGTTATTTAAATCCTCTTTTCTCCAAGGTCTTAACATGTATTTTTGTTTCATTCTAATTCCTATCCTCCTATTTTAATAAATCTATGGAATAAATTTCTTTAAGATGTCGTCCATTTCCGGCATTTCAGTAAGTTGAGCATTTAATTTTCCCTCCATTTCGGTAAATGTCGCATTACCGTTAAGGACTTTGGATGCATACTCATAAGGATAAAGTGATAATACTACTCCGTTCTTGTCGTATTTTAAGGTCATTCCTCTCAATGGATAATCAGGTTCGGAATCTTTGAAAAGCTTAAAACCATATTTATTAATCAGGAAGTCACTAAATGAATACGCCAGGAACAAGGTTGCTTCTTTTTCTCCAAGTTGAAAAGCCTTACAATACATAACAAACCCAAATCCATCCTGGTCTAACTGGTCCAGATTAATTGGATGATTGATCGGGCTTTCAATTTTTCTTTCAATTTTGTTGTCGATCAAATAACTTTCAATCATTTTAAAACAACCATCTAACATTCCGGCATCAATTTTATCCTCAGTGTATCTTTTATCGAAATACTCAGTCGTATAGATTCCTCCTAAATCTGAACCTTCATTTTTAGTTTCAGATTTGTTTTCCTCTTTTTTTGTCGAAAATAGTTTTTTGAAAAAATTCATATGATTTGGTTTTAGGTGTTATTTCAGTTAACGGTTTGTGCCTTATTGCTTGTATTTTTCATTCATGTAAAAATAACATTTTTTAAAGCCGGACAAATCGACTCTTTTAAAACAGTCAAACAAAAAGCGATCCTCCGCCGTGGCAGAAAATCGCTTTTCATATTTCTTCTATTGATCCACTTCCATGGATTGTTATCGTCAGCCGCGGTTGACTCTTACTCAATAAACCAAACCACTGTCACGGTTTCCTGTAGTTCTACTTCCTGAGGGGCAAAACTGAGATTCGCACCATCAGACATTTCAGCACTAGCGAACAGGCGCATGTCAGACTTGTAATACATTGGTCCGGGGGCTTCACCGCTTCCGTAAAGGATCGCTTTTACGGAAGTCATTTTCACTCCTGCAGCTGTTGTTAAATTGGTGGCTTTCTTGCGTGCATCGGCAACCGCTTTCGTCTGTAGGTCTGCTTCGGTTTTATCGCGCAATGCATCGGAAAGATAAAAATGGATATTGAAATCAACCGGATCTTTTGCTTCTGAAAAACGCGCCACGATCTTCTGTAAAGTCGACTGGTTATACCCGAATTTCACTGTCAGGTTCTGAGAAACCACATAACCGCTGTCAATTGCTCCGTTCTGGCGATAAACCCTGTTTTTCGATGCAGAGAAATGGGTTGTCTTCACATCCGATTCCTGGAAACCAAGCTGCTTGAGGATCTTTATATAGTACTGAGTCAGATCACCGACCGCTTTGGTAGCGTCTGCCATGTTCATTTTGATTGATGACACATGAAGGTTCAGCTCCGTCATGTCAGGAACAATGGAAACTTTAGAAGTTCCGTTTACCGTAACTGTGGATTTTGAAGTCTGCGGGTCTGTCTGCCCGAATAGGGTTCCTGATACAAGAACTACTAAAAAAAGAAGCTTTTTCATGATCGATGTGTTTGTTTAATTATGCATGCTGTATGAAGCAAGAGTTGTGCCAATTCGACTTAAAAATTACAAATAAATCCAGTATGAATCGTACTAAACTCATTTTCAGTCAATGAAGAAATAAGCAGAAAAGCAATCCACCCGAACACTCCACTAAGGTTTCAAGATGAATCACTTTTTAAGAATTTACTTGTCTTAGGAAATAGACGCCTGTACGATCTGTTCAATGTTCAATTTTCTCATTGACATAAATGCCTGCGCTGCTTTACCTGCTTTAGCGGGATCACTCATGATTTTTCCAAGCATTGTAGGAATGATTTGCCATGACACACCAAATTGATCTTTCAGCCAACCGCACATGCTTTCTTCTCCGCTTTCTGTCAGTTTACTCCAGTAATAATCTATCTCCTCCTGTGTTTCGCAATAGATTGTAAATGAAACACCTTCCGTAAAAGTAAAGGGGTGTTCTGCAGCACTTTCCATCAGCATCATTTTTTGACCGTCAATTGCAATTTGTGCATGTTTTACCATACCTTCCTTATCCGGCAATTCATTGGCCCCGTAACGAAGGATTCCATCTACGCCAACTTGTTTGAAAACTGAGGTATAATGGGCGATTGCTTCATCTACCCGACCGTATTGTTCGCCAGTAAATGTTAGACAAGGAGTAATTTTCTGTCCCGTATCACTTATTTTTCCCAAAGCCAATTGCCAGGAAACACCGAATTTATCAGCAATCCAACCGTATTTTTCACTCCAGGGATAGTTATCTAAAGGCATCAAAATAGTTCCTTCTTTACTGAAGGCATTCCAAATACGGTCAAGTTCCTGTTCATTTTCGCAGATATAAAAAAAGGAAATTGAAGAATTGGGCTGATACATTGGTCCTCCATCTAAAAGAACGAATCGGTACCCGGACACTTCGATCTCAGTGACCATTGAAGATTGTGCCGTAATTTTTGAGTTTTCAAAAACAGAGCAATACAATTCAGCAGCTTCTTTCGCCCCTGATTTTTCCGGATCAAACCAAAGACAGGGTGTAATTTGTTTCATCATCTTGAAATGTTATTTAATTGTTCATAACAAATGTACCGGTGAACATCCTGGAAAAATAGAACAAAACCGACACTATTCCTTTTTATTCTTCAAGCCCTTTTTCAGGTAATCCTTGGGTGTGATTTGAGTAAACTCTCTGAATGAACGGATAAAATGACTTTGATCTGCGAAGTCATTGTCATAAGCCACTTCGGAGATTTTATCAAATTGTTTTTCCCGGAGTTGCCCGAATGATTGCTGAAATTGGCAAATTCGTCGATAGTGGGTTGGGCTTACACCCACATACTTTTTAAAGATCCGTTGAAAAGTTCTTTCATTGAGATTTAATGTTTTAAGCAGTTCAGCTATAATTTCTTTTCCAGGATTCGTCATCATCCGGTCAGTTGCATATTGAATGATACTGCACGTTTGTTGGTTATGATGAATTTGCTGCAGCAGCAAATTATCAAGCACTTCTATTTTCCGTGAGGTTTCCATTGCTGCAGCCAGTTGGGTTTTCAGTGCTAAATTTATTTGGGGATTCCAGCTACTGAGATCAAGCGGTTTTTCTGACAATTTATCGGTAGAAATATTAAATAAACTTGCAAGGACAAAGGGTTTGAAGAAATAGGCGATAATGGTCGTTTGCTCATTCACCTCCCAAATGTCGGATGGAGGTTTATTATAAATGGCCAGTTGATCTATCTTTTCATAAGTGGCATCACTTTTTTCCGTTTTACAAAAAAGCAAAGACATGCCATTGGTGAAAACCGGCTGTTTGTTTGGACCGGACTTAGAGAAACCTTCTATTATCAGAATCGTTCTTACGTATTCTGTCAATTGTTTATGAGGTATTTCATAGCGGTGCTCCATCCTGTTTTCACTAATAATCTTGCTATTAAATGTAGTGCAAAAACTTTTAAGAGCTTTTGATTTATGAAAACAAAAAAGCGATCCGTCCGCTGTGCGGAAAAATCGCTTTTTAACTATAAATTCCGTAATTATCAATTATCAAGGGGCTCCCACTTAATAATTGATACTTGCTAATTATTTTCCAAACGTCTCAGTTCCCACTTCTCCAAATCCTCTTCCGGGTAATCCCCCAATGTATTCCAGATCTCCACACGCTCAATGATCCCGTTTTTGAAATGAACGGATGTTTCTGCCCGGATATTCAGTTCCTCATTGATTAATTCAAATTTGGACAGTTCCGGTTCCGATTCACCAAAAGTTTCATGTAATTGAGCATCAGTCAACCAAAATTCCTTAGCAGGTTTTCTATATTCAATAAAAATAAGAAGTCCGGAATCCGTATGTTCATATTCTACTTCCTCCAGGTGTTCCAGCTGTTTGGTAATTTGCTCTTCGTACTTTTCCCCTTGCAGGGTTGTCGTAATGATATCTAATGTGAGTTTTGATTCTATCATGTATTTGCTTTATTTCTAAATGCAGGACCGCACTTTATCTTGCCAATAATTTACCGGAAACTTTATATGTTGCGGAGTATGAAAGTCCGGGTTGACGTAATTTAAAGGTCTGGAATGCTTTTTTGTACCAACGGGGGTCTGTCGCTTTCTTTTTCAAATTTTCATTTGTAATTACATCATATAACTCGCCATTGAGCCAGGGTTCAATTCCATAAATTCCAATTCCGAAATATTCAGCTCTATCCAAAACGATTTCGAAATCCGATTCGGAAAAAAACGGAACGGCCTCGCCTTCGAATCCATCATTCAGTTTTTTTAAACCTTGAAATACATTTTTTTCTAAAAATTCACTTTGTTCCATATTGTAGGATGTTTTTTGACTTGTCGTAAAAAAAGCGAATCCAATTGGATTCGCTTTTTCATATTGATTAGAACGCCACCCTCCTCAATCCTCCCTTGAGGGAGGAAGTTGAAAGCAGCTTCTGCATACTATGCTTTGCTTCCTCTCTTACGTTCGTTTTCTTTCAACAAGATTTTACGGATACGTAAGTTTTCAGGTGTTACTTCAACATATTCATCTCCCTGGATGTATTCCAGACACTCTTCCAAGCTGAAGATTTTTGCCGGTGCCAAACGAACTTTCTCGTCTGCTCCAGATGAACGCATGTTCGACATTTTCTTTGTCTTCGTTACGTTCACACACAAATCTCCTGCACGTGAGTTTTCACCGATTACTTGTCCTTCGTAGATATTTTCATTCGGATTAATGAAGAATTTACCACTATCCTGTAAATTATTCAATGAGAACGGAATCGATGTTCCCTGCTCCAAAGAGATCATAGATCCGTTTTGGCGACCAGGAATATCTCCTCTGTATGGTTGATACTCTAAGAAACGGTGAGTCATAATTGCTTCACCGGCAGTTTGCGTCAACAAGTAGTTACGTAAACCAATGATTCCACGTGACGGGATTTGGAATTGAATGATCATACGAGCTCCTTTCGGTTCCATATTCGTCATTTCACCTTTGCGTTTTGTTACCGCCTCAACAGCAGTTCCTGAAAACTCTTCCGGTAAATCGATCGTTAATTCTTCAACCGGCTCACATTTAACTCCGTCAATTTCCTTTATAATTACCTGTGGCTGACCAACTTGTAATTCATATCCTTCACGACGCATTGTTTCGATCAATACAGATAAGTGCAAAACACCACGGCCGGCAACGATCCACTTGTCTGCTTTATCCGTATCGGAAACACGCATTGCCAGGTTTTTCTCCAACTCTTTTTGCAAACGTTCCTGGATGTGACGCGAAGTTACCTTCTTACCTTCTTTTCCGAAGAACGGTGAATCGTTGATAGAGAACAACATGTTCATTGTCGGCTCATCGATTTTGATAGATGCCAATGGCTCAGGATTTTCTGCATCACAGATCACATCACCGATTTCGAAACCTTCGATTCCGGTAACCGCACAAATGTCTCCTGCAGCAACCGAATCTACTTTACGACGTTCAGTTCCATCAAATACAAATAATTCTTTCACACGGTGTTTCTCTTGAGAACCATCGCGTTTTGCCAATACAATAGGTTGGTTTTCTTTCAATTCTCCACGGTGTAAACGACCGATTGCGATACGTCCAACATAAGTTGAGAAATCCAAAGAAGTGATCAGCATTTGTGTATTTCCTTCTTCGATAGGACGAGGTGGGAAATAATCCAAAATTTGATCCAATAAATCTGTAATATCTGTTTTAGGTTGTTTCCAATCTGTAGACATCCAGCCGTTTTTAGCCGAACCATAGATTGTAGGAAACTCTAATTGTGCTTCGTTTGCATCCAATTCGAACATCAAGTCGAATACTTTTTCATGCACTTCGTCCGGAGTACAGTTGTCTTTGTCAACCTTATTGATTACCAACAACGGTTTGATTCCCATTGACAATGCTTTTCCTAAAACGAAACGCGTTTGCGGCATCGGACCTTCAAAAGCATCCACCAACAAACAAACTCCGTCTGCCATGTTCAATACGCGTTCTACCTCTCCACCAAAGTCGGCGTGACCGGGAGTGTCGATGATATTGATCTTTGTTCCTTTGTAAGAAACGGAAACGTTCTTAGATACGATTGTGATTCCACGTTCACGCTCCAAATCATTGCTGTCCATGATCAAATCTCCTGTTGGACGATCACGTTCATTTAATACATTTCCTGCCTCAATCATTTTGTCAACCAGTGTTGTTTTACCGTGGTCAACGTGTGCGATAATCGCGATGTTTTTAATTTCCATTTTTTTTATTTGAAAATGTAAAATTGAAAATTGAAAAGCTGGTATACGGTCCA
>CAMPIU010000107.1 GCA_946886545.1 uncultured Flavobacteriales bacterium
GAACTACATCCGCTCGGGGGATTAATTTGGACACTTACCAAAGAATAAGTCGTAGTAGATGCAGGAGAAACAACTAAAGATCCATTTCCTGCTGCATCCAGAATAAGTGTCTGATTTACTCCTCCTGCTTGGTAAGTAATTGTTGCATTTGGAGTTCCTGTAAAATTAATTGTTGCGTTTGAACCACTACAAATGGTTGTGTTTCCTGAAATGCTTGCTGTAGGTGAAGCAACGATCGTGATGACCTGTGTTGTTGTGCACCCTCCGGAATTCATATAAGTTATCGTTGTCATACCGGCTGAAACAGCAGTTACAACTCCTCCATTGGAAATCGTTGCAACCCCGGTATTTGAGGAGGTCCATGGACTTGAAGCGTGAGCGGTTCCTGATCCTGCCAATGTTGTGGTCCCCCCGACACATAAGGTTACCAGCGGAGCATTGATTGTAGGTGTCGGATTCACAACAATAGTAGTTGTAGATGTGCAAGGAGTGCCAGATACTGTTGCAGTTACCGTATAAGTATAAGTGCCTGCTGCTGCTGGAACAGGAACACCTGAAGGATTTTGCACATTTGACGTATAACCATTCGGCCCGACCCAATTATATGTTGCTCCGGCAACAGCTGTAGAAGTAAGATTAAATGTTGCCGTCCCCTGACAAACATCCCCGCTGTTCCCTGCAGTTATACTGCAACCGCCACATGAGTTAACAGTTATTGTTGCTGTTGCAATCGTGGAAGACGGACACAAAGGATTTCCTCCGGATGAATTAACGGTATAGGTATAAGTTCCCGGAGTTGAAGGTGGCGTTGCAGTAACTGTTGTTCCGGTAGTTCCGCTTAAATTGGGAGAAGCATTCCATGTATATGTTCCGTTTCCACCACTGGCAGTTAGCGTGACAGATTGTCCGGAGCAGATCGTTGATGTTGCCGGCGTAACATCTACAGGAATAGAAACACCTGAATTAGCTGCAAAAGTGTAATCACAAATATCACCTGCAAACCCATCAATCATAATATAATAGGTATTCCCGGGTGTTAATCCGGATGCAGACACATTTTGAGAAGATGCAGATGGAGCTAATTCATCACAATAGTAAGATGTAACTGTTCCCGAACAATTATTCGCGGAAAAGATCATAATTTGAATTCCATCACCATAAGTAGAATTGTAAACCCATACATCAAATGAAATTGAAGATGACGATGCTACAAATGTCAAAAAGGAATTATTCTCAATCGAACCACAGAATTCACCGGACAAACCGCAATCTCCCAAGCCCAGGAAACCACAAGACTGGCTCCAGGAATTTGCCGTATAAGAAGCTGAAGTATTCCCACAGTATCCGTTCAATTCACAAATCGGAGTAGCCTGAGCACATGTATTTCCAGCTGCAGGGTTTGATCCGCAGGGTGGTTGTCCGAAGCTTGATAGACTGATCAAAACAAAGACAAAAAGATGGATCAGCTTTTTCATTTGACAGCTTTTAGGCGTTCTTCGATATAGATCAAGATTTGCTTATTTTGATAAGAAGGTTGTGTCCTATTCTTATAAATGAACGACTCACGCCATTTTTTCAGATCAAAATAAGTAAGCGAATCAATATGCTGATAAAGCTTTTGAAGGGAATCTGATGATATTGAATCAGTGGTTAACTGATAATCAGATTGTGAGCATGCATCATCTGTATGTGCATACACAGTAGTTGCACCAATAACCGAAGCTATTGCTGCTAGTAGTAGTAATCTCATAGTGTTGAATTATTTACAAATTCTAGTAGTAGGACGAAATTACAATAAAGTAGTTGCTTTATCTTATTGAAATACTAATGATTAACCAAATAATAACCAACCGTTAATTATTGAACATTGCTCCAGATTATTATTCCCTTTCACTGCCCTAAAAAATTCAGGATGAGTGTGTTCACTGTATCAGGCTGATCAAAACTCATAAAGTGTCCTGCATTTTGAATGGTTCCGGTTTGAATGTCCGGAATCCATTTCTCCGCTTTATTCAGACACCGTTGATTATTTATAATGTCCTTATCCCCGATCAATACTAAAACCGGCATTTTTAGAGACTCCACAGATTTTCTGGAATAGGGAGTCATCTCAAAAATATGCGGTGAAATATTTTCCTTTGCTGTACCCAATAAATATTGATTCAGGTATACTTCACTTATATTTGTACTTCTCACAGATAGTCCCGATAATATATTACCCAAATTCTTTTTATTGGGAGAAATGCTGTAAGTTACATTACTCAATATGGCCGAACTGGGTGGAATCCAGGTAAAAGTTTGGGCAGGACTCAACAATACGAGCTTCTTTATTTTTTCAGGTTTATTTAAAGTGATTGCCATTGCAAGCCATCCACCCCGGGAATACCCGAGTAAGTAAAATGAATTTAACCCGAGTTTCGAAAATATTTCATCATACCAACCTGTAATTTGCGCTTTATTCAAACGCCACTTATTGCAAGTAGATTTTCCCGGCTCCAATAAAAAATCAATTGCATAGACACGATAATTTTTAGCCAAGGATTTCATATTTGGATACCACATAGTAGAACTGGCGTTCATTCCATGAAGTAAAACCAAGGGAGGATTCTCCGATTTTCCACAGACCAAAATGTGTGCATTACCAAATTGGGTTTGGATATCCTTTTCCCTGACCGGTGTTTCAAATAATGAAAGGGTTTTGTTATAAGCATTTATATATTCACTCAATGAATCATTATAATTAAACTCATAATTTTCAGGTGAATCAGTTGATGTATTCTCCTCGTCAGAAATGTTCCTTTTGACTGATTTTCCGGTGGTTTCCGACTTTTCATTTCCTTTTTTACTGTTGTTCGAGCAAAAAGAGAGAAGTGGTATCAATAAAATCAACGTGCTAACAAATCCTAAAGTACGCATCATAGAAGCAAATATTTTATCTAATTTACCTGAAAAAATTGTGAACTCAAGAAATAATCAAAAAGCTGTCGATTTATTCAATAAAATGGCTGACTCTTACCAGCAACGCTTCTTTTCAGTAGAGATGTACAGTGAATCACTTCTCCTGTTTCTAGCTCATTTGAAAGAAAACGCGTCTGTTTTGGATGTTGCATGTGGTCCGGGAAACATCAGTCATTTTCTATTGAAACGACGACCCGATTTAAAACTTCTGGGAATTGACCTGGCTCCAAACATGATTCAATTAGCACGCATAAATAATCCAAGTGCGAATTTTCTGGTTCATGATGCTTTGGAAATCGATAAACTGGACTCAAATTTTGATGCTATTATCATTGGCTTTTTATTCCCATACCTTTCGATGGATCAGGTTCAGGTGTTTCTTCAAAAAGTATATCAGAAGTTACCCGAAAACGGTACCGTTTACCTAAGTACAATGGAAGATCTCTATGAAAATTCTCGCTTAAAGGCTTCGAGCACGGGGGAGCAATTAATGATGCATTATTACGAATCTGCATTTTTGATCGGGGTGCTGGAACAAATTGGTTTCCAAATCCTTTCAAAACATATTCAGCCCTACCCCTTGTCTGAAACAGAAACAGATACGGACCTAATCCTGATTGCCAAGAAGTAATTAAATAAAAAAACACTGAGCCAGCCCTAAATACTGACTGACTCAATGAAGGTTAACGAAAAGCTTACGCTTAACTATTTTGGATAACATAAGAAGAACTTTTTGACAAGTCAATTTCATTTCGAACGACATCTTCCAGTGTTTCTCTTTGCCGGATCAACTGGGGGATTCCATTCTTAATGTAGACTTCAGCCGGTCTTAAACGGGAATTATATTGATTACTCATACTGAAACCATAGGCTCCGGCATTATAAATCCCCAAAACATCCCCGACTTTTGCTTCTGAGATAGGACGATCATAACCAAAGGTATCTGTTTCACAGATATAACCAACTACAGAATACAATTTTTTATGTCCTTTGGGATTTGAAATATTTTCAATCCTATGATATGCATTGTAAAACATCGGACGAATGAGGTGATTTTGACCGCTATTTACTCCAAGAAAAACAGTTGAGGTAGTTTGCTTCACTACATTTACCGAAACCAGAAGCACGCCACTTTCACTCACCAGGAACTTTCCGGGTTCAAACCACAATTCAAGTTCTCTTCCGTATTCTTTACAGAAATTTTGGAAGGATTCTCCGATTTTAGTTCCGATTTCTTCAATTGGTGTCACAAAATCCCCTTCATTATACGCGACTTTGAAACCCGAACCAAAGTCCATAAATTGCAATTCAGGAAAATAACCGGCAGCCTGGTATAATAAATCAGCGCCCTGTAAAAACACATCTGCATCGACAATATCGCTCCCCGTGTGCATGTGCAAACCAACAATATGCAGCTTGTAATGCTCCACGATCCGTTGGATATGTCTTAACTGATGAATGGAAATCCCGAATTTGGAATCAATATGCCCCACAGAAATATTTGCGTGGCCACCTGCCATAATATGTGGATTTATCCGGATGCAAACCGGAACACTAGCACCATAAACTATCCCGAAATGTTCCAGTACACTCAAATTATCAATATTAATCATTACACCTAGAGCAACCGCCTCTTCTATTTCCGAAAAAGCTACTCCATTCGGTGTATACATAATCTCATCTGCTTCAAATCCAGCTCTTAGCCCCAACAGTACTTCCTCAATCGAAACAGCATCCAGTCCGGCTCCTTCTTCCTTAAGCGTTTTTAATACGTTGATATTACTTAATGCTTTCATTGCATAATGTAATTTCACTTCCTGCGATCCAAAGGCATTTTTCAAACGATTGTATTGCGAAATAATTTTTGCTTCGTCATACACGTAAACCGGAGTTCCAAATTCGTTGGCTACAGATTCTAAGAGTTTTGAGTTCATTTTATTCTTACTTTTCAGAGCACAAAATTATAAACAAATATTTATTTCACAAAGTTTTTGTTTTAACACAATATGTTTAAAATAAAACAATGTGGTTTTGAACGAATGTGCCGTCAATTTGTATTCATGCTAAAACCAAATTCTATGAAAAAACACTTTTTAAACCTTCTATTGATTCTTTTTCCGATCATATCTTTTGCTCAGAATATGAATGAACAGGTTCTGAAAACGGAAATAAAACGGGTTAAACTCTTCCTCACTGCCGGAGAAATGACTCATGAAACCCCTGTTAAACTGACAAAAGGGCGAAACAAGATTATCTTTTCAGGGATATCGGCATTTGCAGATCCCCGAACCATACAATTCAGCGGGTCCGGAACCTTTCGCCTGGTATCGATTACAACTGAAATGGACTTTTTAGCTGCCGAACAATGGAATCCAAGGATTAAGGTCCTGGCTGATTCACTGGAACAATTAAAAGATCGACATCAGTTGAACGTTGACCTGTTAAGCTCTTATCAGGCTGAACTCGGGATTCTGAATACAAATAAGGATTTAAAAGGTCAGAATACTTTGACAATTGATCAAATAAAAGCTGCAGGAGAATATTATCGCACCCGTACATTTGAGATCAACAAAACGGTCACCAAAATCAGAAAAGAACAAGAAGTTTTATCCGCTAGAATAAACGATACACGTTTCAAGCTAACAGAATTGAATTATACTGAAAATCAACGCAGCAACCAGGTTATCGTGTTGATCGATGTCGATAACAACACGGACATTTCAGGAGTTTTGAAGTACCTTGTTTCGGATTGCGGTTGGGCTGCAACTTATGATTTATCTGCTACCGACCTAAACCAGCCTATCAATTTGAAATACAAAGCCCAGGTTTACAACAATACCGGAAACGAATGGAAGAACGTCGCACTGACACTGAGTACTTCGGATCCGCTATTGAGTGCAGCATCACCGGTTTTGAATCCCTTTTATTTGAGATATGGTGAACAGGCCGATTACAGTAAAAAATCCTATGTTCAGCCAATCCAGCAAAAGACAGAATTCCGTAACGAAGTCATGAATGAAATCAACATGGCAAATCAACGTGCTTACGATAATTATGTTTTGGACCAGAAAGTAAGTGAAAACGGAGACTTTCAGTCAGACAGATCCGGAGCGAAAAATGAAGGAAAAAAGGTAAGCACTGTTGCCATGAAACAAATTGAGATTTCAGATCTGAACGTAGATTTCCCAATCGCTCACCCATTCTCTTGTCCTACAGACGCGAAACCTTATATCGTAGAGATCAAAGAGATCAATATGCCTGCAACTTTCACTCATGTTTCCATTCCGAAACTCGATCAGGGTTCTTTCTTACTCGCAAATATTGTCGGGTGGCAGGACCTGGATTTAATCCCGGGCCCAACTAACGTATATTTTGCAGGAAACTATGTTGGAGTAAGCGAAATCAACACAAATAACGTAGATGATACACTAAGCCTTTCATTTGGCCGCGATTCCAAGATTCAGGTATTGCGCAAACTGAAATCAGAAATGAGTACCAAGAAAATTTCAGGAAGCACGAAAAAAGACACCTATTATTATGACATCCAACTTCGAAATAACAGAACAGTTCCGGTTAAAATTAACGTGTTCGACCAGATTCCATTGTCACGAGACAGCGAAATCACCGTTACTGTTGAAACTGTAGGAACCGGTAAAAAAAATGATCTAACCGGAGAGGTTTCTTACATGGTAACTATCCAACCGGGTGAAACTGTTAACTTGGAACTCGGTTATTCTGTCAAATATCCGAAAAATTCAAAGGTCGTTACACGAACTTTCAAAACAATAAGCAGCCCAAGTTTCTAACTCGAAGCTAAAAACTAAAACAGAAAGCTCTGACAACAAATGTCAGGGCTTTTCTTTTGCTCAGTTGCGAAATATTCGATCAGGATTACCAAATGCTAAATATTTAGTAAATAAATTGTTAAAAAATTAGGAACTAACTATATCGTTTTAGTATGTTTGCTCAAACTATTATTATGAAGCAAGCCATCTTACTACTACTTTTTAGTGGATTATTTACCATTCCCCTGTTAGCATGTACAGGAGGAACAGCCTCAGGAGCACTCACACCAACAGCTGCATATCAAACTGTAGCTTCTCAAAACGGAAGATATTACACCATTAATGTAATCCAGTGTAACCAATACGAATTTACGTTTTGTGCCGGGGGAGCCTCTTCGGGAATCGATACACAACTAACCTTACTGGACGCAACAGGAGCAACAGAAATTGTATATGCAGATGATATTTGCGGGACAAATGCTTCCATTAACTGGACAGCAACATTCACCGGAACTATCCGGATTTTGATCTCACAATATAATTGCGTACATGATCTTACTTCAAACGTCACACTTGCATACCGAATGGTAGCCAACACCGGGAATTACTGTTTGAACGGAAATGCCAGCTATCAAACAATCGGCGGACAAAGCTGTATTCAGCTTACTCCGGAAACAAACAATCAAACAGGCTGCGCATGGAATAATACCGCTATCGACTTCAACCAGACATTCAATCTTACATTGAACTATTACTTTGGAAACAACATCAATGGTGCGGATGGAACAACCTTTACATTCCAGCCTAATCCGGCAGCTTGCGGAACTGCAGGCGGACAATTGGGTGCCGGCGGGATTCCTAACTCCCTGATTATTGAATTTGATACTTACGACAACGATAATCCGGCCCATGTATTTGATTTGCTGGCTGATCATATTGCTGTGGAAATCGACGGAAACCTACAAGGACCTGCAGCTCCTTATTGCGGCCCCACCCCGGCCTTTGCATCTTCTGCCAACCTGGATGATGGAGTTGTTCATACCATTCAAATCTCATGGGATCCATCAACTCTCAACCTTAATATTTATGTAGATGGAAGTTTGCGTTTGACATGTAACGGTGATTTTGTAAACTCCGTATTCGGAGGAGATAATACCGTTTATTGGGGGGCAACAGCTGCAACAGGCGGATTAAACAATCAACAGTACTTCTGCCCTTCAACAGTAGTTCTGCCCGTTGAATTAAGTATTTTCAAGACCGATTGTGACGGTGAATCCAACCGGCTTTTCTGGAGAGCCGAAACAGAAAGTCGTTTAGATCATTATTTGATTGAATATACATTTGACGGACAGATTTTCTACCCACTTTCAAGCATTCAGGCAAGCGGGAGTTCTGAAGTTCCTCTTGAATATTCTTATGTCGATCAGCGCAAATGGGACAAACAAATCTATTATCGATTAACCTCCGTTGATATGGATGGAAAATTGGATTACAGCGATTTAATTTCCGCTTTCAATTGCTCTGCAGATTCTAAAAAACTTATTACGAACCTCACTTCAGAAGAAGGGATTATCTCCATTCATTTTGCAGACAAGTCTGTTCATTATCAGGTTTTCGACTTAAATGGAAAAGCGGTAACAGAAATAATAAACAATAAAGAAAAATCTGAAAATCAATTAATTAATTCCATGTCTCAAGGTGTTTATGTGCTAAAAGCATGGAATAAACAAGAAACAATTTTGGAAAACCACCGGTTTTTGATCCAAAAGTAATCTAGCTCAAGGTGTTATTTATAAGAATACATTGCTTAAATCTTAACACCCGCAGAT